>CANDSI010000117.1 GCA_947388575.1 uncultured Mycoplasma sp. | reverse complement strand
TAAATGAATCATAGCTTATCTCTTTATCATCCTACCCATCCTCGTTACCCTCAAAAACTTTTATAATTTCTTCACTATTGTTAAATAATGCAACACCATCTTGATTAGTTTTATAGTTATGAGTAGATAACATATAATTAGAATCAATGTATAATATTTCTTTAATTTTTTTTAATTCTTTTAATTTATCTTCTATAAATAATCCCTCCTAATATAAACCATAAATAATAAAATGTGGGTCAATTAAGTCCACACTATTAAATGAAATTTTATTTTTCATAATCATAAAATGAAGATGGCATCCTGTACTAGCTCCTGTTGAACCAACTTGTCCGATTTTTTGACCTTTAACAATTGGCTCATCTTTTTCTACAACAATAGAATCATCGAGCATATGTCCATAAGCCGAATACAAAATGCCATTACTTGTTTGATGTTTTACATAAACATAGTTACCTAAACCTATTTCACTAAACCCCACTTCATAGACTACACCATCCACACTTGCAAGTACATCAGTACCACAAGCTGAACCTAAATCTATTCCCGAATGGAATTTTGTTTCACCACTACCTAATGGATCTAATCTATATCCAAAAGGCGAAGTTACAGTAAAGGAACTACTAGATGTGAATGGAATCGAGAAATCATCATTGGCAACAACGACAACTGCCTCGCCACCACTTGATGATTGACTACATAAAAGAGCGAGAAAGAGTACCAAAAGAAAGGGTAAAAATACTCCTCCTCCCAACATCAAACCTATCTTTTTTATTTCATCCACTAACGACCACCTGCAGTACCAAATAAATCTTTTTCTTCTTGGCGAAGATGAATTTGGATAGGCAATCGTGTATCTTGACTAATAACAAACAAACCTTGACCCCTAGATGCAGTAGTTAAAAATTGCATCTCGGACTCACTTAAGTTCATCATATATTTAACAGCCTCGATTTCTTTTTGACCTTGAGCCATAATTAAAAGATATGCACTATTATCGATGATAACCTGTCCATATCTCTCTAAACCAACAGCACTAAAGTCTATAAAATTTTGCGAAATGTTCCATACACCACAATTATATTTACGAGCTCGTTTATTACATTTTTTCAAGAAATCTGCTCCATCAGGATTGTTAGGGTCGATAAGTAAATGTTCTTCATCGCAAACAAGGATAACCTGTTCATCACGATTTTTACTAATCTCATTCCAACACCAAGATAGAATATTAAAAAATTGAGATTTTAAAATAACATCATCGGAATCAACCAAACTATGAATATCTAGTACAATAAAATCAGTATCTTCATTTACATGAATAGAAGAAGTGCCATTGAATATTCTAGCATCTGCTCCGATCGTAGCTCGTTTTAACATGGAACTAATTTTTTCTAATGACTCGATAACATTACGAGCCTCTTTATTATGTTTGGCTTTATCCAAAGTTTCTTTTGTCTTGTTATATAAATCTTGCATAATGGGATAATCTTCACTTTTAAATTTAGATAAGTCGGTATCAAAATCGATACCTTTATCTTTATAAACCTCAATCAAAATTTCTTCAATTTTAGTAAGTTCATAAGCACTCAAGTCTTGAAGATAATATTTTATGAAAGTTCTAAAAGTTTGGAAATGCCTAGATAAATCATTATGGACATTACCTGAATCATCACCATCATCAGCACCTTTACGAACCTCAAGAGGGTTCAAGATGCCTGAAATACCTGTACCACAATCTATCCAACAGCCTCCGATATTTTCGCACAAATCTTTATACTCTCGTTCAGGGTCTATGATAATAACTTTAGAACCACGACACCAAACACCTCGTACTAATTTTTTTATCAAAGTAGATTTCCCTGACCCTGATTTACCAACAATAACTGCATTACTATTATTTCTTTTGTTACTTCTTTTCCAAAGGTCGAAGAATAGTAGACCACCAAGGGCATCATTACCTAACATGATAGCATCGCCATCATCTTGTAAATTTTGAAAGATAAAAGGAAATGATGATGCAGTAGTCATCATTGGAATTGGTAGACAATATTGTTTTTCTAAATCGGAGTACATAGTAGGTAAACACATTTTTAAAGAACGCTCTTGTTCGAACATTAAATCAGCTCCACCTAAACCATAAGCTGAAAGAGTAGACTTAAGTTCCTTTTTTGTTCTTTCCATCTCTTCTTTAGTTTCACCATAACATAGAAAATTGACAGTAAGAATAGAAAACTTTTCATGCTCACGATCAATACGATTAACAAGTTCTACAAAATCCTGCATTTGATTATTAAAAAGAATTTGATCGTTATAATCATTAACATTAATCATTTTAGATTTAAGTTCGGACATACTTTTTTTAAGAGTATTACTGATTTCTTGCGTATTAGTAGGACTAATAGTCATAACCATACGCGTATGATGAATATTAGCAACTGCACCAAGCCATCCAACACTTACCATAGATGGATAGGAAATAAGAGTAACAATACTTACATGAGCATCACCTAATATTAAGTCTTTTTCATTGATTTTAAGCCCTTTGGGAGCGATTCGCTCTTTAAATGAACGGTTTATAGTAGTTGCATCTTTTTTGAAAATATCAAGAGAAGAAACGGGATTTAACATAACATATAAAAGTTCTCGCCATTCTTCACTACAAACCTTTTCGGCATGAAGTCCCATAGCTGAAAATTCCTGAACCAAATCATTTATTTTTTGACTTAATAATGTTTCATTTTCTGCATCTTCTTCAATGATAAGATAAAATTCTCGATTAACAACCGATTTTTTGTTATTAAGACTATTGATAAAATCATAATCTTCTTCTAAAAGTTTTGTCTTATATTTATTAGTTTCTTGTTTTATTTTAGAACCTAGAATGTTTAAATTATTTTCAAGATTAATTGGCTTATCAATACAAAACAACTTTACCTTATAATCAATGGAATTTAAAACTTTCTTTAATTGACTAACCTTTGTTTGCTGTTCTTCATCAAATAAAAGAGAAAGATTAATTGATCCAATTTTGATTCCACCAATAATCTTATTATTATCTAAAAAAACATAATTGTTCCAAACTTCATTAAATGGAACAAAATCTAATATGGTTTTAGGAAGTTTTTTATTTTTAACTTTGCTTTCCTTATCCCTTATAAAATGTCCCTCCCTATGTGTGAGAGTAAAGTTACAATGTCAGTATCAGTAATTTCTTTTTGATTATTTAATCGTTTCATTTCATCTAATTTAATAATTAAAAGAATCAAATAACGATTAAACTCTGATACTGATTTTTTATGTTTAAAAGCAATTTTTCTAAATTTAGTCTTATCTTTAGGCTCAAGATATGTGTAAATAGCAGAATTATATAAATTCAATCGATTATTCATAAGTAGATACCTTTTCTAAATGCTTAATAACACCATCATAATCATAAGTTCTTAAAATACCCATATTGAGTATAGCAACAGGAACATCAACATAATTGTAGTTAATTGATCCACATATCTCTTTAATAATTCTACATTTTTTCAATACCTTTAGAAGTCCATTACTTTTTATAAATGGATCTAAAATTACTTTTCCATTATCTATATAAACATCCTCTAAATTAAGAGTAATGTCGTGACACTCGATAGAGTTTTCATAGCGAAGTCTAATACGACCATTATGATATGTATAGACTCCGATATTATAGTGTTTACCTTTTAGTTTTATATTTTTTCTTCTTATACTCATTCCTCCTTATATATTAATATCAAAATTAAACTCATATTGATATTTTATTTTAGTATTTTTTATAAGCTCTAACATTTTATTTTCATTATTATATAACATTGATAATTTGTTAGCTACAAGTTCGGCATCTTTTAAACTTTTACAATAAACGCAAAACATACCATTTTCGGAATCGTAATCTAGTCTTTCATTCAAACTTGTATTTTTTTGTTCCAAATAGTCATGGAAAGCATCATTATAGCAATGACCATCCCCATAACGACAGGAAATAGTTTTCTTTTCTAATACCCAATCATAACAATAGTCTTCTTGATCGAGTAATACTGCATATAAATTTTTATTATACTCAAATATTTCAAATGGCATTATATTTTTATTTATAATTTACCTCCTAAATTTTTATATTATTGAATTCTAAACTATCGACTAATAATTGAATCGATTTTGAATCAGTAACTTTATAATTGTGAATTTTACCACCTTGTTGTAGATAAACAAGCCTATCAATAATGTCTTTCCTAACTTGCGAATCACAATAATTTAAAAAACTACCAAAAGTAGTTATGATAGGCGATAAAAAGCCCAAACCATAATCATAAAACTTTAAATCTGTTTGACCGAATTTGTCATTATAATCAACAATGAAATCAGGAATATCTTTATACCTAATTATAAAGTCCTTATCATCAATATCAACATAAATTAATCTCTCATTAGAATCCAAAATTTTTTTTAATTCTTTATCATTATAAAATTTTAAATTTATTTACATCCCTCCATAATAAAAGACCAACAATAAAGTTGATCTCTCGTAAAAATTGTAATTTTAGTGAATAGTAACTTAATTTTCTTTTTTATTAAACATATGGC
>CANDSI010000116.1 GCA_947388575.1 uncultured Mycoplasma sp. | reverse complement strand
AATTAAAATTATGGGTTATGAAGATCATTTTATTGATCATGCAAGTGTTGATGAACTTTTAGATTTAGAAAATTTAGGAGTTGATGCTATTATAAATGAAATAAAGAAATTATATTGAGTACTTTGTTAAGTACTTTTAATTTTATTAATAACACATTAAATAGATTAGTAATTAAAAGAAAAATTTTGTATAATAGATGTAGGGAGGTATCATTATGTATGCTTATTGTGTTATAGAATATCCAGTCAAAACATTAGATAAAACTTTTACTTATATAGTTCCTGAATCTTTAAAAGATAAATTAAAAGTTGGAATGAAAGTAATGGTACCTTTTAATACAAGATTAGTTCATGGAATAGTTTTAAAAATAAGTGATACTTATGAAGATAGTTTCGAGTTAAAAGAAATTGGAAGAATAGAAGATGAATTTTTAGTTTTAAATAAGGAATTATTAATGTTAGGAAAATTTTTAAAAGAAGAAACTTTATGTAATTTAATTACAGCTTATCAAACTATGCTTCCTAGTAGTCTAAAAATAAAGGACCAAAAAAGTGATTATAATAAATATGAAAAATATGTTTTATTAAATGCTAGTATTTTAAAAGTAGAAGAATATATAAATACACATAGAGGAAAGAAATGTGATTTATTAGATTTATTAATTTTAAAGGGCGAAGTTAATAAAAAAGACGTTGATAGTAGTATCGTAAGAGAACTCGAAAAGATTGGCTTAGTTAAAATAGAAGCTCGGAAAGTATATAGAATAAATGCTAAAAGTAAAGATGTAGAACCTAAAAAGTTAAATGAAGAACAACAATATGTTTTTGATGCAATAAAAACTAATTTAAATAAAAATGATACTTTTTTAATTCATGGAGTGACTGGTAGCGGGAAAACTTTAGTATATGTAAGTCTTATTAAAGAGGTAATAAGTAGGGGTAAAAATGCAATATTATTAGTTCCTGAAATAAGTTTAACTGAACAAATTATTAATATATTTTATGATTATTTTGGTAGTGATGTAGCTATTCTTCACAGTGGATTATCAATATCTGAAAAGTATGATGAATATGTAAAAATACTTGAAGGAAAAATAAAAATTGTTATTGGAACTAGAAGTGCAATTTTTGCACCCCTTGAAAATATTGGAATTATTATTATTGATGAAGAACATAGTGATACTTATAAACAAGACAATACACCAAGATATAATGCTCTTCAAATAGCAGAGCAAAGATGTCTTTATCATAACGCTCCTTTAGTTTTAGGCAGTGCAACACCATCTTTGGAATCGATGGCTAGAGCTAAAAAGGGTGTATATAAACTTTTAAAAATGAATAATAGAGCAATAAGCAAATCTATGCCAGAATGTATTATTGTTGATATGAGTGAAGAAGCTAAAAAAAGAAATTTTATTATAAGTGAAGAGTTAGATAAAGAAATAAAAAATACTATTAGTAGAAATGAACAAGTTTTATTACTTCTTAATCGAAGAGGTTTTTCAACTATTATTACTTGTAGTAATTGTGGATATACTTATCGCTGTCCTCATTGTGAAATTAGTCTTACTTATCATAAAACTAGTAATAGTCTTCGTTGTCATTATTGTGGCTTTACAAAAATTAAAGATGATATATGCCCAGAATGTCATGAGAAAGGTCTTAATTTTTTAGGTCTTGGAACTGAGAAATTAGAAGAATTTATTAAAGAAAAATATAATACCAAAGTGCTTAGAATGGATGCTGATACAACTGCAAATAAAGGAATGCATGAGAAAATTATTAAAGCATTTCGGAATAAAGAAGCTTCTATTTTACTTGGAACGCAAATGATTAGTAAAGGTTTGGATTTTCCAGATTGTACTTTGGTAGGAATTATAAATGCTGATGCAACTCTTAATATTCCTGATTTTCGTAGTAGTGAGAGAACTTTCGAACTTATTAGTCAAGCTGCTGGTAGAAGTGGTCGAGGAGAAAAAATTGGTAAAGTAATTATTCAAACTTTTAATCCCGATAATGATACGATAAAAGCAATTAAAAATTATGATTATGAAGGTTTTTATAATAACGAAATGAATATTAGAAAAGTGTTAAAGTATCCACCATATTATTTTATAGTGGCAATTAAAGTATGTAGTAAAGATTATAAAATAGCTAGTGTGGAAGCTAGTAAAGTGGGGAATTACTTAAAGAAAAATGTTGATAGTACAAGTATTGTTTTAGGTCCTTCAACTGCGGCTAATTTTCGCTTAAAAAATATATATCGTTTTGGAATTATAGTTAAATATAGATTTGATAAGGATTTAAAAAAAGTGTTAAAAGATTTAGATAATTTATATGCAACTAATAAAGATGTTTTTTTAGAAATAGATTTTAATCCTTTGCAAGTATAAAAATATAGTATAATTAAATAGAGGTGGATATTGTGGAAAATAAGTATAATTTGACTGCTGAACAAAATATCTTTGTAGCTAAAAGAAATATTGTTGATTATATATGGAAAAGTGCTAATTTAGAAGGTATTGCTGTAACATATCCTGATACACAAACAATATATGATGGATTTTCTGTTAGTGGATATAAATTAGAAGAAATAAATGCGATAAATAATTTAAAAAAAGCTTGGCAATTTATATTAAATGATGTAGATATTGATCTTAATTTTGCTTATATTTGTAAAATTAATGAGTTAGTTGGAGAGAATGTTTTTTATAATCCTGGTGTTATTAGAACCACTCCTGTTAATATTGGTGGGACTGGTTGGAAACCGGATTTTCCGATAGAAACTAAAATAAAAGAAGAATTAGAAGAATTGTTAAGTAATAATGAAATATCAAAAACAGAACAAGCTATAAATGTAATGTTATGGGTAATGCGAAGACAAATGTTTATAGATGGTAATAAAAGAACTGCAATGTTAATAGCTAATAAAATAATGATAGAAAATGGATGTGGAATTATATCTATTCCTATTGAAAAACAAAATGAATTTTATAAGTTACTTATTACTTATTATGAAACAAATGATAGTAGTATTATTTCTAAATTTATTTATGATAATGCTATTGATGGAATAGAATTATAAAAGCTCATGAATAAAAATAATCCTTTTAACTCTTAAATAGGGGTAGAAAGGATTTTTATATGGCAAGATATAAAGTAGATATTACAGGAATTAATACTAATGAATTAAAAGTTTTAACAGGAGATGAAACAATAAAATTATTTGAAAGGTATAGAGCGGGTGATGAAAAAGCTAAAGAAGAACTTGTTAATGGTAACCTAAAATTAGTTCTTAGTATTCTTAGAAGTTTTAATAAAGGTAATTATAATATGGATGATTTGTTTCAAGTAGGAGTTATAGGACTTATTAAAGCGATAGATAATTTTGATTTATCTTATAATCTAAAACTTTCAACATATGCAGTGCCTTTAATTTTAGGGGAAGTAAAAAGATATATTAGAGATAATACTAGTGTGAGAGTGAGTCGTAGTATTAAAGATTTGGCTTATAGTATTATTGGGTTTAAAGAAGAATATTTTAATAAAAATGGTGTTGAACCTAGTAATGAAGAGGTTGCAAAAGCGCTTGATATTGAAGAATATAAAATTTCTTATGCACTTGATGCTTTAAAAGAGCCAATGAGTATTTTTGAACCTATATATAATGATGGTGGAGATACTATTTATTTACAAGATCAAATTGCAGATAAAAAAGATTTGAATAGTGATAAAGATATGCTTATTTCTCTACGTAGAGGTTTAAATCAAATAAGGACAAGAGAAAGAGAAGTTTTAGTAGAAAGATATATTGTTGGTAAAACCCAAATGGAAATAGCTGAAGCTTTAAATATTAGTCAAGCTCAAGTGTCTCGTATTGAAAAAAATGCGATTCTTAGTTTAAAAAGAATTATAAAGTAATTGTAAATTAGAAATTTTTTTATATTAAATTTTTAAAATTCTCTTCTTTTTTTATTTCCTTGTGATATAATGTTTATAGAAAGGAGTAGAGTTTTTGATGAAACGTGTAGGTTTATTTTTAACAACAATTTCAATGGTATTTTTACTTACTGCTTGTGGTGGTAAAGAAAAGAGTCTTGATTGTAATATGTCTGCTGATCAAAAAGGTGTTAGTGTTAAACAAAATTTCTTACTTAATTTTGAAGGAAACGGAAAATTTAAGTCTGCTGTTTTAACTCAAAATGCTGTTGTTAGTGAAGATTTATTAAAAGCTACTGATTTAAATACTTATAAAAGTGCTTTTGAACAAACTATTAAAAGTCAATATAAAGATTTAAAATATGATATAACAGATAATGGTAAAGATACTGTTACTATCAAAGTTGATTTTAAAGATATAGGTTCACTTGGTATGGTTAGCAATGGTAAAGATGTAAAAGCTAGCAAAAAAGACTTTGAAAATGCTAAAAAATCTTTTGAAAGTGCAAAGTATACTTGTACAGTAAAATAAAGAAGTGAAAACTCTATTTGAAGTTTGATACTTCTTTTTTATTTTGTATTTTTTTAATTTTTAAACATAAATTTTAATAGGTGAAGTTTATGCGTTTAAGTGAATTACAAACAAAAATGGTTATTAATACAAATGATGGTAG
>CANDSI010000115.1 GCA_947388575.1 uncultured Mycoplasma sp. | reverse complement strand
AAAAAGGAATAACATATATCATTCCTAGTATTTTTATAAATATTATAGATAATGTTGAAATAATTGTACTTTCTATAAATGAATGTTTTTTCAAAATATCCTCCTTTTGTTGTTTTAACTACTTTTTTAATAATTCTTTATATATTTTGATGGCTTTATCAGTGACACTCTTAGCTCCGTATCTATCTGCTACACTTCTTAAATATTTAATGTCATATTTGTCTAGATTTTGGTAAACTTCTAAAATTGCTTCGGCCATTTCTTTAGGATTACCAATCGATATTAATTTGCCACATTTATCATCAACATATTCTTCAGGTCCTAAACATTTAGTTGCTACTACTGGTAAACCGCTAGCAAAGGCTTCGATAGCAGGTATTCCAAAAGATTCAATTTCACTGGACATAACATAAATATTATTTTCAAGGAGAATATTTGCTATTTCTTCCTTGTTTTTTCTACCAACAAAATCTACATACTTTTCCATGCCTAATTCTTGGCATCTGTTTTTATAATATTCTTCATCAAATCCATCTCCGACTACTGTTAGTTTGGCATCTTTAATTTTATGTTCATCTATTAAAATTTTTAAAGCTGCCATTATATCATCTACTCTTTTTACTTTTCTTAATCCTACAACAGTAACAAGCCTTAACCCTTTGACTTTTTTACGCTCTTTTTTAAAGTTTTCCGTATCTACTAAATTGGCTAAAACATCACATTGATTGCTCATTTTTAAAATTTCTTTTTTCATATAGGCACTTACAGTAGTAAAATAACTGTTATCTAATACATATTTACCATATTTGTAATCTTCACCTTTGAAAAACCTTTCATAATAGGTGGCATGCTCTGTTACTACTACTGGTATATTGTATTTTTTGCCTAATTTACAAGCAGCATATCCAGCAGGATTTGTAACTTGAGCATGAATTATATCAGGTTTGGGATTTTCTTTTATATAATCTTTAAAGGCTTTTTCTAAAACACGAGCATATTTTTTCATTTCAATATCGAAACTTATTTTGTGAAGATCTAACATTTTTCGCATATAGGTTTTGTAACCTTCTTCTTGAATTACTTCCTTTTTTGGCATAAATAAATACTTTAAAGGCGCACTTAAACGCTGTCTATCAAGATATAACATATTAACATTTATATTATCTCTTTTAGCTAGAGCTTCACAAAATTCTTTGTGATATATCCCCATTAATTTATCTGTTCCATTTGGATACCATGATGGTATTACAAGTATATTCATTCTATCACCACTTTAATTTTATCTAATAAAGTTCTTAGTGTCAATCTAACTTTAATAAATCTAACCTTTATATTAACATATTATTTATAAAATAAGATTATTTTTATTTTCTTTTTCTAATTCTTTTAAACTCTTTTTTTAACTTCTGTTCTGTATGAGTAATTTTAAATAAATTATCAACTATTTCTTCACTCCCCATATTGTCTAATATATCACTCATATATCTTAAATGTTTCCTTTAAGTAATGTCATCAGTAGTTTCGCCATTATATAAACCTTCATATCCAGCATTATGAAATTTATCAAAATTTTTTTCACCAGAATTTTTAGCTGCTTGATTTAGAGAATAGTTTCCTTTTTTAGTTAAATTTCTTTGATAAAATCTTTTTTCATCTTCAGTTAGCATAAAATACTCTTTTTCAGTTAACTCCTGTTTCCTAGTTTGGATTGCAAAATAAGTTTGACTTAAAGCGACAATTTCTTTTCTAGGATCTGAATTTTGTACTATTAAATAACAAGCATATCAAGATAACTTATAATCATCAATACTTCTTGATGTTTTAGAACCAATATCTACCGTTTTGCCGACCTTGGCAAAATAGTCATTAATTTCTAATTTACTATTATCGCAAGAAATTATAGCTCTATTAATTGCTTCATTAAATCTACGCCATTGTGCATATTCTAAAGCTATTTGTAATTTTCTAGCTAACCAATATTCATATCTATATTCGTCAATGTGTTTAATATTTTCAAAAGTCTTTTCATTGTATTTATTCAATTCGTTAATTTTTATATACCTCCCTGATTGATAATATAATTATAGCATCAGGAATATATGTACATCAAATATTCGTTTTCTTTTTTTAACAAAAAAAAGAAGTAAATCATTTTACCTCTTAGAATCTGTCACTATTATTTCTTAAGAAAGGTGGAATGTCATATTCGTTATCTAAGTCTGGTGCTGGTTCTCTTTCTGGTCTTCTTCTTGGCATATCATTATTACTGAATAACATTTCTTCAGCTTCTCCTTCATTTTCAAAACCTGTTGCGATAACTGTTACAATAACTTCATCTTGTAAATTATCATTTTGAATAGCACCAAAGATAATGTTAACATCACTATTGGCTGCTGCTCTAACTGTTTCTACAGCATCTTCAATTTCAAATAAGGTAAGATTAGAACCACCTGTTACATTGACAATTGCATTAGTTGCTCCTTCAATTGTTGCTTCAAGTAAAGAGTTTGCTACAGCTTGACGAGCTGCTTCAATAGCTCTATTTTCACCAGCATTGCAGCCAATACCAATAATGGCTGTTCCACTCTTTTGCATAACGGTCTTAACATCAGCAAAGTCTAAGTTGATAATTCCAGTTACTGCTATAAGATCTGAAATAGATTGTACACCACGATGTAAAACATTGTCTACTTCTTTAAATGCATCTTTAAATGATGTGTTTCGATCAATTATATCTCTTAATTTATCATTTGGTATTACGATTAAGGTATCAACATGTTTCTTTAATTCTTCTAGTCCTAATAAAGCATTTTCCATTCTTCTTTTACCTTCAAAACGGAATGGTTTAGTTACAATACCTACTGTTAAAGCACCCGATTCTTGAGCTATTTCAGCGATTACTGGAGCTGCACCAGTACCAGTTCCGCCGCCCATACCACAAGCAACAAAAACCATATCTGCTCCTTTTACTACTTCTTCTAAATCAGCTTTAGATTCAATAGCTGCTGCACGTCCTATTTCAGGATTAGCCCCTGCTCCTAAACCTTCTGTAATTGTTGATCCGATTTGAATTTTATTTTCGCAACTTGAAGCATTTAATACTTGTAAGTCGGTATTTACAATAATAAACTCTACCCCTTTTACGCCTTCTTCAATCATACGGTTAACTGCATTATTTCCGCCGCCGCCAACTCCGATAACTTTAATTTTGGCTATTTGGTCCATTTGTAATCCGTTCATATGCACTCTCCTTAATTATCAAAAAAATATCCAAATAATTTCCCTAATATGGAATTTTCATTAATATTTACTTTTTTATGGATGCCACTTAGAATTTCTAATTCTTCAGAATTGAAAACTGAGTATTCTTTATTTTTTAATTTTAATCTACCATTATAATATTTTATAATACCTATTCCAGTAGCAAATTTATTATTTCTTGCACCTACGATATCTATTTTACCAAGAATATGAGGTTTAGTAAAGACTTTATCTAATAAAATGTTAAAATCTCTTAATTCAGAAGTTCCCCCTGTTACAAAAATATAATCTATATTCTTATGAGTTAATAAATTCATTTGTTTTTTGGATAACTCAAGTATTTCTGTTAATCTACTTTCAATTATACTACTTAAATCTTTTTGATTTATTAAAACTTCGTCTCCCATACGGTCTGTTAGGCTATTCTTTTCTAAATTGTCCGCCATATCAACACAAGCTAGACCTAGATTTTCTTTTAATTCACGAGCATCTTTTTTTGTTACTTTGTATATATATGATATGTCATTATCAATATTAGCTCCACCTAGTTCAATAACTTCTGCTTTCATTAATATTCCTTTGTTAAATATTGATACACTTGTAGTCTCTTCCCCAATATTTATGATAGCACTAATAGAATTTGTTAACTCCTTTTTCTTACTAGCTGCAAAATCTGCTAGAGAACTGGTTACAACATCTATAGTTTTTATCCCTATCATTTCTAAAACTTTAATAAAATTATTAATATTATTTTTAGGAGAGGTTACTAAAACAGCTTTAATTGTTAATTTTTTACCTAACATGTTTATAGGATTTTTGACTATTTCTTCATCTACTTTATATCTTGTAGGAATAATACTTATAAGCTCAGTATTTTCTGCTAATTTATTGTATGATGCTGAATGCATAGCTCTTATTAAGTCTTGATATGTTACTACACCATCTTCATTAGTTATAGTACTAGTTCCTTCACTTATAATACTTTCTGTAAAATAAGCTGGTAACCCTAAAACAACCTCACTTATTGGTATTCCTAATATCTCCTCAGCCTTATGAAATGTCTCTTTTAATACAGGAATTAATTCTTCTTTACTTGCTATTAAGCCTTTTCTCATTCCTTTACTAGGTACTTCGGAAACACAAAGAATATTGAGAGAATTTTTTATGAATTCACCAACTATTAATTTTATAGAACTTGAACCAATGTCTAGACTAGCAATTATTTTTCTCATAGTTTCCTCCTATTTTTATATGTTAATTATACTTTATATTAATAGTAATTTCAAGAGATTATAAAGAAAAAAGTTCCTCTTTATTGGAAGTGAAATGAAAAAGTAAATTCCATTTTCAATATTTTTAAACTGAATTTAGTCT
>CANDSI010000114.1 GCA_947388575.1 uncultured Mycoplasma sp. | reverse complement strand
TACAAATATCTTATAATTATAATATGGTGGCTATTGTTAATAGAGTTCCTAAAACTTTGGGGATTTTAGAAATACTTGATGCTTATATAGCTCATCAAAGAGAAGTAATTACAGAACGTACTAAGTTTGATTTAGCACAATATGAAAAAAGAATGCATATTGTTGAAGGTTTAATTAAATGTCTTAGTATTTTAGATCAAGTTATTAAAACTATTAGAGCTAGTAAAAATAAAAGTGATGCGATAAATAATTTAGTTAAAGAATATGATTTTTCAGGAGAACAAGCTAAAGCAATTGTGGAATTACAATTATATCGTTTGACTAATACTGATGTTGTAGAACTACAAGAAGAAATGGAAAAACTTAAAAAACTAATTGAAGGTTTAAAAGCTATTTTAAGTGATGAAGAAGTTTTAAAATATGTAATGAAAAAAGAACTTAAAATACTTAAAAAAGAATATGAAATTCCTAGAAGAACACAAATAGAAGAAAAGATTCAAGAAATAAAACTTGATATGAAAGAAATGATTCCAAAAGAAAACGTAGTAGTAGTTGTTACTAATGAAGGTTATGTAAAGAGAGTTAGTAGTAAGAGCTATGCGGCTAGTACAGAAGATACAACTCTAAAACCAGGTGATTTTGTAACAGGTTTATATGAATGTACAACACTAGACACCATTATGATATTTACAAATTTAGGTAATTATTTATTTATTCCTGTTTATAAAATTCCAGAGATGAAATGGAAAGAACTTGGAAAACATGTTAATAATGTGGTTATGCTTAATACTGATGAAAAAGTTATCGCTTCATTTATTTATAATAAAAAAGATACTTTAGTATTTGCTAGTAAACTTGGTATGGCTAAGAGAACTAAAATGGTTGATTATGAAGTAGCTAGATGTGCTAAACCAATGGTAGCAATGAAACTTAAAAATGATGATGAACTTGTTAATGTAGAAATTGATACAGGTAATATAGTATTAGTAAGTGAAAACGGTTATTATCTAAACTTTAAATCAGAAGAACTTCCAATAGTGGGAGCAAAAGCTAGTGGAGTAAAAGGAATAAATTTAAAAGATGATATTATTGTTAGTTTAACTACTTATAATGAAAAACAAGAATATATTACTTTGTTTACAGATAATAAAACTGCTAAAAGAATTAAAATAACTGATTTAGAAAGTCATTCAAGAGCTAAAAAAGGCAGTACAATTTTAAAGAAAACGAAAACGGTTACTTATAAAGTATTAAATGTTTTTGCAACATCTGCAAGAGATTTAGTTTTAACAAAAGCGGATAGTGAAATTAATATTTTTAAGAATAGTGATATTACAATTATGGATTTAGCTTCTACTGGTTCAAGCATAAGTAAATATAAACTTGATTTAGCAAGAAAAGTTACAATTAAAGAAAGTGTTAAAGAAGATAAAGAAATAAAACAGGAAGAAGTAAATCTAGAACAAATACAAGAAGAAACTAAAGCTATGTCTATGGAAGACTTTCTAGATGATTTTAAAATATAGATAAGGTTTATTCCTTATTTTTTTTTACAAAAAAAGTGTTAATTAAAATCACAAAATATGACTATTATATTGAATTTTTATCAATTATATTATATACTAGAAATATAAAATGTAAAAATACAACAAAGGAAGTTTTGGCAAGTTTTGTCGAACATAATGAAATTTTTTATTTGTTGTATTAAAATGGTGAGAGTAAAGGAAGAATATTATGAATAATAAGAATAAAACTTTAATAATGGTAGTGGGAATACTTTTAGTGATGATAATGGGAGTATCATTTGCTTATTTTTTAGTAGGAGTAAAAATTGAAGGAAATGGTGGAAATACAAACATTCAAGCTGGAGGTTTACCTTTAGTTCAATATATTACAGGAGATAATAAATTAGAAAAAAATAACTTTACACCAAAAGATATAATACAAAAAAACTTTAAAATAAAAGTAACACCAACAAAAGATATAAAAGAAGTAACATATAGAATATATTTAAAAATAGATGAAAACACATTTGAAAAATGTGATAATACGAATTTTAATGAAGTAACAAATAATTGTGAATTAGATGCCCAAGAATTGATTTATAGATTTAAAAATAGTAGTGGAGAAATAATAAAAGAAGGAGATTTAACTGGAGTTACTGGAGAAATAGATATAACAAGAGATACTAAAATACAAGAAGTAGCTACAGAATATGAATATAAAGTAGAAATAGAGTTTGTTGATACTAATAAAGATCAAAACCATAATATAAATAAAGTATTTAATGGAGAAATAAAAGTTGAATTTGCAGCAAAAGAACAGACTGTTAATGATATTATATTAGGTTTGAATGCTAAAACTGAACAGCCAGACTTTTCTCAAGTGGCAACAACAGATGAAGGAGTATATAAAGTAGAGGATGGAATGTATGGAGGATATTCATACTATTGGAGAGGCGCAGTAACAAATAACTATGTAAAATTTGGTGGATTCTGTTGGAGAATTATCCGTATAAATGGTGATGGATCAATGCGTCTAATTTATGATGGGGCAACATGCCATGCTAATGGAACAAGCACAACAGAGAATTTAGCATTAACAAGAGTGGCGTACAATTCAAATAATAATAGATCTGAATATGTAGGATATACATATACAACAGGAAGTCAAAGAACAACAAGTGGAAGTCCCTCAAACCTAAAGACACAAAATGAAACATGGTATAATAACAATCTAGCAAGTTATGCTAGTAAGATAGCAGATGGAAAGTACTGTAATGATAGAAATACAGGAGCAGGGTATAGTTGGTCAAGCCAACCAAGTAGTACATTCTACTATGCAGGATATGATCGAAGCGGAGCTAAGAGTGCATCAAGTGTAAGTCCGACGCTAAGCTGTCCATCAGGAGATGTATATACATTAAAGGTAGGAGCAATAACAATGGACGAAGTAGTAATGGCAGGAGGAACATGGGGAACAGCGAATAGTTCTTATTATCTATACAACGGACAATACTACTGGACCATGTCTCCGTGTTATTGGTGGTATAGCAACGACAGTTATGCTTATGTGTTCCTTGTGTATAACGATGGCCTCCTCGACACCACCAACGTGTACAACACTGGCATTAGTGTGCGCCCAGTAATAAATCTGAAAGATGATACATTGTTCGCAACAGGAGGAACAGGAACGCAATCAAATCCATACGTAGTCTCGTAGAGATACGTATGGAAGTGAAACGCTAACAAGTGAGTGTAGAGTGGTTCAAAACTAATAGTTTTGATAGGTACTTTACTTGTATTAAAAGATATAAAAAATTGATGGAAATATGTAACTTTTGACTTGATATGTATATTGTATTTTAATGTCAAAAATTACATTAAGTAAATACGGAAGATTGGCTTGATTAATAGTATCTTGCCTATAATGCTTTTCTTTTCTAGTTATGGGCAAATATTATAATACTATGGAGAGCTAGCTCTCTTTTTTGTTTTAATTTCTTTTTTTATTTCATATAATTTAGAGGTGATATTAATGGATAAAAAAGATGCTATTAAATCTTTTGCTAAAACTCATCCAGTAATTATAAATATTATTAAATCTGGGGATGCTTCTTGGCAGAAGTTATATGAAATATATGATATATATGGGGAAGATGATAGAGCATGGAATACTTATTTTAATAAAAGTGCAAATACATCTAATTCATCATCTTTTAGTGGAATTACAGATATAGTTAAAAATATTGATATGGAAAGTGTACAAAAACTTATTAATACTGCTCAAAAAGCTTTAGGCTTAGTTCAAGAATTAACTGGTAAAGGAGTTAGTGCTGGTGAAATAAAAACTCCAGTAACACCAAGACCTATTAATAAATTTTTTGAGGATTAATTATGCAAATGCGTGTAATGTTAGAGCTTAAGAAAGATAAAAAAATGTGGGATTTATTAAAACTTAATTCTTATTGGGTAAAGGATTTAAATAGAGATTCTTCTAGTATAAAAAGATTTAAAGAAGATATGAAAGTTAAGTATAAACTTAGAACTACAGATAAAATAAGTGATGCGATAGATAATATTGATTTAATAAGCAATGTTCTTAGTGCTTTAAAATAAAATTGGAGATTATGACTAGTCTCTTTTTTAATTTGTTGTTATAATTATATAGAGGAGAAAGTTATGGAAAAATTTATACCTGATATGTATCAAAAAAATATATATGATATTAATTATGATCTGCTTAAGAAAAAGGGGATTAAATGTCTTTTATTTGATTTAGATAATACAATAGTCCCTGTTAAAAGTGATAAACCTAATAAAAAAATAAAAGAGTTATTTGCTTATCTAGAGCGAGATTTTAAAGTTATAATTATATCTAATAGTAATAAAAAAAGATTAATACCTTTTAAAGAAGGATTAAATATAGATGTAGCATGTTCTAGTCGTAAACCTTTTAAAAAGAAATATTTGAAGATAATGGATTTATATAATTTTAAAGATCATGAAATTGCGGCGATTGGTGACCAACTTTTAACTGATATATTGGGCGCTAATAGAATGGGAATAACTTCTATACTTATTAATCCCATTGGAGAATATGAAAAATTTGGAACTAAAATTAATAGATTTTTTGAAGGCTTTATTAAAAGACATTTAAAAAAGA
>CANDSI010000113.1 GCA_947388575.1 uncultured Mycoplasma sp. | reverse complement strand
CTTTTAGTCTTATCTCTTTCATAAATAATATTATAGATACGGTATATTGCACATCAATATTATACTATAAATTGGATACTGTGCTAACGCTTAAAATATTTTTTTATCGACAAAATTTTTTCTGGTTCTATTTTTATGTATGATAATTATTTTGAAGAGTATACAGGAGATAATAGAAGATTTTTTATATTTTAATATTGTGGAAAGGGTGAATTATAGATATAATTCAAAAAGAATGGAAATATGCAACTTTTTATAAAATATAAGTATCTTATACATAAAGAAGATTCGAGTAAACTTAAAGGAGATGATTACTTGGAAGAATTAGTTTTGAAAGCCAAAAAGAATGACAAAGAGGCTTTTACGCAAATAATATTAGTTATAAGAAATGATTTATATAAATTAGCAAGAGTAAGATTATCAAATGAAGAGGATATTCAAGATGTCATTCAAGAAACTATGATAGAGGCATATAAAAAAATAAAACAATTAAAAGAACCAACCAAGTTTAAATTTTGGATAATAAAAATATTAATTAATAATTGTAATAAGAAATATCGAAAAAAGAAGAAAGAAAATAGTATATTTAATGAATATGAACAAAACGGATATTACTTAGAAAGTTATAACAACATAGAAGACATTAATCATACATTGGATTTTTATAGAATGCTTAAAAACTTGGACTATGATGAGAGGACTATTATTATTCTATTTTACAATGAAAAATATACTAGTAAAGAAATAAGTGATTTACTAAATATGAATGAAAATACAGTAAAGAGCAAAATCTTTAGAGCTAAACAAAAAATTAAAAATAATTATAAAGAAGGTGTTAAGAATGGATGAACTGGACAAAAAGATAATAAGTGTTATTAATAGTAATATATGTGAACCTAATGGGTATCAAGCAACAATCAAGCAAGCATTATATATAAAAAAGAAAAATGCTAATTTTTATAAAGTAGCGATAATCATAATTTGCTGTTCAATTTTTATATCTAGTGTCGCTTATGCCAGTTACTATATAAAAAATATGTTTAATAATAGAGAGGGAGTTGAAACTGCAATTAACAATAATTACATAATCAATGGTTCGGGAGAATATCAAACTAGTAATAATATTTCTATCAAAGCAAATAATATATTAATGGATGATTATAATTTAGATATTAATTTTGATGTAAAATGCGAAGAGGAGTTAGATATTCATAATATAGAATTTCAAAGTATATTAATTACTGATGAAGAAAATAGAATTATATATGCTAAAGGTTCAAAAATATTAACAGAATTCATTGAAAAGAATAAGCTAAATATTGAAGAAGGCAATTTTAATGAGAAATATATTAATAGTGGAGCAAGTTCAAAAGTGCATAATACACAGAAAGGAAAAGTGCAACTAATATATAATTTAACAACAGATACTATGAAATATCCAAAAAGTAAAAAAATATTTTGTAGATTAGAGAATATAGTTATAGATAATCAATTATATAAAGGAATTTGGTGCATAGAGGAAAATATGCCAGATAGTTTTCAAAATAGGCAAACATATACTTATCAAATTGTAGACAATACATATGAAGAAATTAAAGAAATTAAGATGGAAACATATATAACAGGAACCAATATTTCTATTATATTAGAAAAAAATAATGACAATAATGAAGAAATATTAAGAATATTAAAAGAACTAGAAAAAGAGAATAGTTCAAATGAAGTTGCGAAAACAGAAGAGTATGAAGGACATTTAGTAAGTAAAGCATATAAGGAATATATGATGCTAATTAATCCAATAAATAATGTTTATATTGAAAATTCAAATAAAGAGAGGTTTTATATTACCAAAAATACAAGTGCTAATGGTGAACTATTAGGGGAAGAGAAAGATGGTATTTTAAAATATACAGATACTTTAGATTTGACAATTTATGATTCCACAGACACATTAACTTTACATTTTGAGTATAATAAAAAACAGTATGATATTAGATTAATAAGAAATCAATAAAAGAAAGGGAAGCAATTTGCTTCCCTTAGAAGGGCTAGGGAATAATATTCAAATCAAACTGTAAGATAGTGTGAGTTTTGCAGGAGTACGGGGAGTAGTAGAGTATTTTGTGAATACTTGTATTTTTTGCCCCTTTTGTACCTTGAGTGTTAATCCAGCGTGCTGCACAGAGCCACAGTCGCACATAGAGACACTTTTACCAGAAGCTAATACCCTACCAGAAGGATATTCACGAATTTCCATATATAAAACATATGGATTGCCATGACTTGCCGTTGCATCTGCATAAACGGTTAGGCTACCTGCGTTGCCAATAGTTTTTACAGGAGTCAAATTTTGCCCGTCCAAATAGAAGCTCCCAACTGTATGCAAAGACGTTTTATACCACGTTTCCACACCAGCATAGGGAACGATGGGCTGCTCATCCGAAAATGTAAAAACTATATTGTCAGAATCGACAGAAATAGGGGTACAATCAGTTGCATGAGCCACATTGGTAATGCTCAAACCTAAGATGACAGAAAGGAAAAATGCATATAACCGTTTCATAAGAGCCTCCTTATAACTTGTATTCCCTAACCCTTCTATCTTAAATCAAGATAATTACCTTGATTAAGATACTAAATTTTATCAATTATACAATTCTTATAATTTATAGTTATAAAAAGTCACAAAAAGTTACAAAAAACATTTTGCGACTTTTTATGATTTTTTGCAACTTTTTGTAGATATATATATATCTATATTTAGAGAGGTGAAATAACATGGTAAATGTTTTGATTGCAGATGATAATTGGAATTATGCAAGAAATTTAATGGCTTTTATAAATGAAAAATCGAATAAAGTAAGAGTAACTAATATCACAATTAATGGAGAAGAAACGTTAAAAGTCTTAAATGGAAACAATCTTATAGATATTGTTTTATTAGACTTGAAGATGCCAATATATAGTGGAATTGAAGTGATTGAAAAATTAGATAGAGAACAACGAGAAAAATACTATAATTCATTTATTATTATATCAGGGGAATTAGAGCTAATGAAGGATTCGGAAATTCGTTACAATCAAGTTGTAAACCGAATTTTGCCAAAGACATTAAGCATGGAACAAATTGTAGCACAAATAAATGGACTAATTATAGAAAGAGAAGAAAATCAAGATTTAAAAAATATAAAAGCGAAAATTACAAACGAACTTTTATATCTTGGATATGATTTTTCAAATAAGGGAACTAGGTATTTAATTGAAGTTATTGAATTAATTTATATTAGAGGAGAAAACTTTATGGAGAATTTAAACAAGTATGTTTATCCAATTATTGCTCAAAGATATAATCAATCCACTAATAACATAAAGTGTAATATAATTAGGGCTACTGAAAATATGTATTACAATTGCAATGAGATGAAATTAGTTAATTACTTTTCTCTACAGATGATAATGAAACCCAATATTAAAACTGTTATAAATACAGTTTTGATAAAAATAGATACAAAGTAACTTAATATATCTTTTCTATGAATTAAAAGTATTATTTAGGTTATCAAAATGGTTATCAAGCAAGTTTTTGAAACCATAATTATTTGAATAAGAATCTGTGTAATAAACAGTTATATCCAGTGTCTGATTCGTATAATAGAAAATAGATAAATAATATAACAAAAAAAGTATATTTTCATACTAGATTATCAAATAATTATAAAAATATTTCTGAGTAATTGACTAGTATATATTTTCTACTTTTTTCCACTTTTTTGACTAAATATTATCAGTGCGTTATACTAAATACATATTCTCTTTATGAGCTAATTGTTTAGAATCCTTTTTGGATTCTAAATTATTAGAAGGTTTTAATGGGGCAAACTAAAATTATAATGGAGGTTTTTTTATGAGTATTAATGTGAAACGGATGATTTCCGCATTAGTGGGAATGGCTATGCTGTTCGCCCTGGCAGTGCCAGCGTTCGCGGCTGAACCCGTGGAAGAGCCTGAAACTTATGCAGAGAGCAGTGAGCTTTCCAGTGGAGATGAAATCACTCCTTATGCAACCAGCCTGTGCACCAGAATTGGAGGTATTCCTGCGGGTGGCTCCGTTACCATCACCTTTGACTGTCCGAATCTGCTCAGAAATGACATCGTTCTTAATGTCTCTGCAAAGACAGGAGAAGGACTTACGTCTAAGCTACATATGGACTATTCAAGCGTGGGAGACCACTATACCTACAATGTTACTGGGGAGCTGCAACCCCACTCACTGACATACAGGCACCAGAGCTATGGTACAAAGACTGTTGTCTTGCATAATGTGGGAAATAACTTTATCACTTATTACTTCTCGGTAAAGAAAATCTAAATCAACATTTTTGCCCCATTAAACCTTAGGAGTATCCGATTGATTTTGGGTACTCCTACTTTTTTGTGTCTAGCATAGGCAACAATTTTGGGGAAGAAGTTTTTTACGGTGCCTAATAGTAGTAAGTGGCAAGAAGGTATTAGTGAAGAGAAAGGCTAAAATAAGCTAAAGTTGCCCAATCACAGTCAAATGAAAGAAAATCACATATAAGGCTGAATTAAACAAAAGAAAACACTAGTAAATAAATTACTAGTGCATTAGCTAACTGCATGGTACTAAACAGTACACGGAAACTG
>CANDSI010000112.1 GCA_947388575.1 uncultured Mycoplasma sp. | reverse complement strand
ATTTTACAATAATAATATAAAAACAAAACAAGATATATTTCCTTATCATATACCTTGTTTATTATTTTGTTACACTAGTTTATACTATAATAGTAACTTATTTCATTATATGTCAAATGGTTGATAGTTTACCATACTAAAAATCTCTATACACTCAATTTTCTCTCTATATTTTTTACTTATTTAACATATTTATCTAACAAACTTTTTATTAATTGCCCTTTATCTGTTTGTTTTTCAAGTTCTTTTATAGTAATATTACTTATTTCTTTAGCAATATTACTTATATTTGATACTTTTAAATTTACTTTTTTTACATTTAATATTCGTTTTACTATTGGAATTGCAAATCTTGGCACACCTATTCTAGCTATTATTACATCTTCGATATTATTAACACCATAATAGATATACGATGGTAAGTTATTAGCTTCATCTGTTTTTTCATCACCTATGATATTTTGATATATCGAAAATCCCCATGGCATAAATGTTTTCATTCTACCATTTATATATTTATAACAAATACCTAGTATATCTTCTTCATTCTGATTTTGATATTTAATATTCTTTGCAATATCTTTAACAGAATCTCCATTAACCCATCCTATTACAATTTTTGCAATACTTTTTGCGTCAAATTTACCTTGACCTATTAATTGAATATTAATTTCTGGTATTTTAGAAATCATATCTATTATTCTAGCCAGTGGTTCTACCTGTTTTGTTTCTAAAATTAACTTTGTTGCTTTAGTGTATTCCTGAAGATTTTCTTTTCCATATTGTTCGATAACTTCTTCTTTTAATCCTTTCACTAAACCTAGCATTGTACTATAACTGATGTCACTAATACTAAAAACATCTGCTAATTTTAAAACACTACTATTTGATTCTTGTAAATGTTCAACATATTTCGAAGAAAAGTTAACTATCTTTTGTTGTGCTTCCATAAAACCTGTTTTCCATTCTAACTGTTTATAAACTAATGAATTACTCAATATATTTCTAATTGTTGTAGTATCAACATCTTTTAAATTATATGTTTCTGATACGGTCAATATATGATTAATATATTGTAAAAAACTTGATAAAGCTACATTATTCTTTATAAGTTGAAAATTAAAATCTACATTCTCATATTCATCATCTAGTAACATATTTAAAGTCGAAAGAATTTCTTTAATATCATTTTTTATATACTTACTTAACACATTTTTTGTTTCTTTATTCGATTCTTTATAAGGTGTTATTATATGTCCTTCTGTATCCATATATGCCCTACCAGCTCTTCCTGCTATATTCCAAAATTCTGAATTACTCAATTCATGAATTTCTTTTCCTCCACCCACTAATAATGTTGAAAAAATGACAGTTGTTATAGGAAAATTCATTCCTTGTGCTAGAGTGGTAGTAGAAAATACAATTTTTATTTTATTTTTAAGTATGAGTTTTTCGATTTCTTCTTTTATAATTGATGGCATCTCCGAGTGGTGATATGCAATACCATAATCTAAACTTTTTATTAAAATATCATCTTCATCAAATTCAATTCTTATTAGATCTTTCAAATTTTCAATTTCTTCATCTTTTTCATTTATTTCTTTTAAATTATAAAATTCAAATAATTTATTAGTCATATTCTTACATACATTCTGTCCTTGACATACGACCAAAACTGAACCCAGTTTAACATATTTATCAACCAAAATAATAGTTCTTAGATACTTATCTATATTATTTAAATTAGTAGCACTTTTTATGTTTTCTATATTGTTATTAACATCAATAATTATTTCATCTTTTACAATATTGTTCCTTGCACTAGGTAAATATTCTATTTTACTTTCTGTTTTATTCTTAGTTAAAATATTACATCCTACATATTGTTTTGTTGGAGTCCATTCTAAAGTTTTAGACAAAGAATCTTGTTCATCCCCACCTAGCCATTCAGCTATTTGTTTATTATTTTTAATAAACGGACTTAGTAATAAATAGTTTACATTACTTCTTTTTTGCTTTATCGTTGCTAATAATAATTCTAATTTTCCTCCTCTTGTTTTATCAGAAATATTATGAGCTTCATCTATAACCAATAAATTTAAATTGTTTATTGCAACATTGTTTTGACGCACTAGTAAATCAAGTTTTTCTGGTGTTGTCACTAATATATCAATATGTTGTTGATTCAATATTTGATCTTCTATTTGATCTACATCATAAAAAGGTAATGCATTTTGTATATTATAATTAAAAACCTTAAAGTCTTCTTTCAGTTTATATATTGTTTGATTTATTAATGCATTAGTTGGAACAATATATGCTACTGTTGGTTTTATTGTTCCAAAAGTATTATTATGAATAGTATATAATATATATAATTCTGCCAATAATGATTTCCCAGAACTAGTTGGCATATTCAAAACAATACTTTTTTTAGCTGTTAGAATATCTAATATACTATCTCTTTGCGATGGTAATAAAGAAAGCAATAAATTTTCTTTGCTGTTTATCTCTTCAAAAAATTTATTAAATATCGGAGAACGACTTGCTATTCTCCAAATTGAATTATCACATAATTTTTTTAATGTCTTTCCTAAAACCTTGATAATATCATTTAATCTATCATTACTATTAAATTCCGCTATTTGCATTGCATTATATATATAAGTATCAATTGTATTATATATATTATTATCATTTCTATTTTTTCCACTAATAATGTATTCTGCTACACTTTGAATACTATAAAATAAATTACCTATTATACCTATAAAAATTATATTTTTCTCTTCTTCATCATTCCCTATATTTGATGATTGTATATCATTTAATATGCCTTGTATTTCTTTTATCAAGTCTCTTATTTCTTCAACATCTTTATTATTTGCAATTCTTCTAATTATACATAATATACATAAATATAACTTACTTTCTAATTTTTCAAACTTATTTTCTATCTTTTGATTTTTGATCTCTTTTATTTTTATTTTTAAATTTTTATCTACCATAGTTTCTTTGTCGCAAACCATTGCATACATTGCATACATTACAATAATATAATCAATTTCAATATCACTATAAATATTATCTATTAAGTCATATTGTAATTTATACAACTCAAAAATTATATTATTAATTTTTATGATAACATTTTTATTTTTGATGTTGCTTCTATTATTAATAATATCAATGATGATATTTAATGCTTTAACAATCTTATTTATATCTATATTTGAATAAGTTTTTTTACTAATAGCTACATTATTTAATTCATTTTCTAATATTTCCTTTTCGTGGTCACTTAATGTTTTTATTATTTTAGATATTTCTTCTGAATCTTTACTAAACATTTTTTCTATATTTAGAATAAGTTCTTCAAACATTTTCCACCTCATCATATATTTTTTCTACAAATTCATCAATATCTGTATTAAATGCCCATATAATTCCCTTCATTTCAGTATTTTTAAAGTCTTTATTATTAAAATTTGAAAAATCATCTAGGCAGTATTCTTTGCATACTTTATTATTATTTCTGATAATAAAAGGAAAAAATACTACCTTGTTTTTAATAAATGAATTGTTATCAAATTCATTTATCATTGAAAATAAAAACTCTACTATATTACATAATATTTTATCATCTTCATTGAATATTGTATGTAAACTCTCCAAATAATGCATTATTTCCTTTGTTGTTCTTTCATTCTCATCATAAAATGATTTATTAATATCTTCTAGTAAAGAATCTGCACTGGAACAAGGAATTTTATTATCTGATGATGCTTTAACTTCACAAATAACAAACTTAAATTCATCATCTTTCTTTCTAATTCCTGTAACATCAATTCCTCTTGCATGTTTATCTCTATCTATTATATCCATTGTCATTTTTTTATCTGCTTCTTCATAAAACAAACAATTATATTGTTTTTCTAGTAATCTTTGAGCCATAAATTCTGTTACTCTACTTCTTCGCACATCAAACCATTTTACTTTACTTTTTTCTGGAGATGTATGTTCAGAATATTTTTCTTTTATTTTTTTTCTATATTCTTCAGTTATTGTTGGCACATTAAAAGCATCTATAAAATTAGTTTTATGCATATTCATATTTTTAATTTTTTGATGCAACCAATTTTTTAGGTCATTAAGTTCCTCTTCTTTTTCTAAATCAACATCATATAATGCAACTTCTATATTATTTATTACTTGTTTATTTCTACAATTAAAATGTTCCATTATTTCCTCCATAATAACTTTATATTATTATACATATAAAGTTATTTATTTACAATTATTTCAATTAAATTATTTAATATTTTTTAGTCTTCAAATACAGAACATACTTTTTCATTTGTACATTCATCAGAATGTAAATATTTTAATGTTGTAATTATATCTACATGCCCCATTAATTTTGATACAGTTGATATATTTAAATATTTATTATTATTTATTTGCGTCGTGCAATAACTATGCCTTAAGCCGTGAATGGTAATATATTTCAAATTATTTTTATAAATCGATGCCAACTATTAGTTAAATAAGGAAATCCCATTGAATAGCCCTTCTTATTTATAAATAAATTGTTAATATTTTTCTTAGCTATTGTTTTTCTGTATAAAAGATAATCTTCTAGTATGTGTAATACTGCTTTAGGTACTGGTATTGTTCGATAGCTA
>CANDSI010000111.1 GCA_947388575.1 uncultured Mycoplasma sp. | reverse complement strand
TCTGCTGATTATCTATTAGGCAAAATTGATGAACCTAAGTTTTTAAAATAAATTATTGTATTGTATTTAAAATTATGCTAAAATCAATTTAGTAGTGCATTAGGACATAAATGCCTACTACTTGTGGTTGTAGACATTAACTTTTATTTCTTTAACACTGATAACTATGTTACCTTTGTTAATCAAAATAATCGTTGATGTCTTTTTACTTTCTCTAAATCTCTTTAAATACTCACTAATCTGATTTAAGATTACTCTTAAAATCACTAATCGTAACACCTACTTTCTAACCAAAACCCCACTGGATTAAGGGAGATAAATAAATGTCTTAAATTAGCAGACATCTGTCCTAATGCAAGTTTTACTTTATCTTAAAAAATAGAAATAATCAAGTAATCTATTAATTTAGTGTAAGATTTTACTTATCCACGACAAAACATAACAATATTCGACAAATAAAAAAGATATTGTTAAAGCCTTAAATACTTGATTCAAAACATCAATATCAATTGTTTAAGAAAACTAAGGATTAATCTTGTACCTTAATACTACTATATTAAACCATAATCAAATATATGAGATTCAAAAAGGTATTGGGCGCAAACCGTTAGTGCCATGCACGCCGTTGTTGTTGAGGTTGCCATTCGAATTCACATAGAACACGAC
The DNA here is from genome assembly GCA_947388575.1 of uncultured Mycoplasma sp. The sequence continues at coordinate 4,029 of CANDSI010000111.1, read as the reverse complement.
AGCAGCACTGCCACTCCAGCAAAGTTGAATAACACTTCATTTTATAGATTAACCCTAATTAGTCAAATTTGCCATTTCTCTTTTAGCTTTTATTGTTTTATTTTCAATATTAACTCTTTGAACTACAAATAACATTACCACAATATTAACTGTAAATGAACCACCATAACTAAGAAAAGGCAGTGGTACCCCTGTAAGAGGAATCAAAGCAAGAATTCCAAGTAAATTAACTAAAATATGAAATAATAGATACAAAAACACTCCATAAGCTAAAATACTAAGTCTTAAATTTTCTGCTTGTTTAGCTATTCTAAATATTCGATAAAGCATAATTATATATCCTATAATAACTATCACACCTACTAAAGCTCCGAGTTCTTCTACTATAATTGGGAAAATAAAATCGGTATGACTTTCTGGAAGATATAAATATTTTTGGCTACTATTTCCAAGCCCAACTCCAAATAAACCACCATTATGAATAGCAATAAATCCATTACAAACTTGATATCCAGTATCTTCTGTATATCTATTGCAAGGTTCTTTAAATTGAAAACGCTGTAATTGTCTTGAGTTAAGAAGTTCTTTCCCACTAAACATTAAAAAAGCTACTCCTATTATTCCAATTATTGTACAAACTTTAAGAATCTTTCCAAAGTTTTTTCTTACAAAAGGGATACTAATAAAAACAAAGAAAATTATTCCACTTAATATAGCAAAAGTACCGAAATCAGGCTGTAAGGCAATTAATATAGCAACTACTCCACCTATTGCTGCTGGTATTAAATATGTTTCTATTTTAACATTTTTTATTTTTTCTAATCTACTATAAGAAACAGCTAAAAAGACAATTACAATCGATTTAGCAAACTCACTAGGTTGTAAAGCAAAAAAACCTAAATCATACCAAGAACGTACATTATTAGTTAGTTTTCCATAAACAAGTAATCCAATTAACGCTACTATTATTGCGAGTATTGCTAAAGGAGTCAAATATTTATATTTACTTGTTGGAAATCTTATAACAATTAAAAAGCCAACTATAAATGAACTAATTAAAAATATTGCTTGACGTAAGAAAAAATGATATTGAGGAACATTATAACGAAGAACAGTTGAAACACTAGAAGCTGAAAAAATCATAATTAATCCAAAGATACTAAAAACTAGCATTAAGATTAATAACCAAATATCCATCTTTCCAAATATCTTTTTCATTAGGCTCACCCTATCATAATTTTAACATAAAGAAAGAAACTTGTGAATATTTTTTAAAAAATAGATTTTATAAGTGTCAAAAAATTGCCTAAATGAGTAAACTATAATAGATACATAAAGGAGGTATAAATATGTATTATTATGGAAATAATGGCTACTATGGTGGCGGTTATGGTGGATACCAACCTTGTTGTAACACAGGTGCAAGTTATGCTGGATACACTAGTGGATATGGTATAGGAGCTGCTATCTGGATAGTTTTATTCATATTACTTGTAATCATTATTGGTGCTGGCTGGAGCTGGGGCAATAACAATAATAACTAGGAAGAACACTCTTCCTTTTTTCTTTCTTAAAAATTAAAAAAAACTCTAATAAAGAGTTTTAAATTTTATATAATTTACTATTTTTTCTAACATAATTAATTATACCAGCAATTAATAGTATTGCCCCACTTATACCAAGAACACTTATAACACTCCCAGTGCTAGGATTATTTGGTAAACCAGGATCGTCAGTCGGTTCATTAGGCTCTACAGGCGGATCTTCTGGAACTATAATTGGAATTTCAACTTCTTCACTAGGTATATCCTTATCTTCAAAAGTTATAATCGCTTGATTAAGCACTTTATTTGTAGTAGGATTATCTTTAACTTTTACTACAAAAATAAATTCTTTAGTTTCATTACCTTTCAAATCAAAAATCCATTTAATAGTATTTCCATCAAAAATCACTTCATCTTCCGAAGAAATAAATTCTAAATTAGAATCTAAAGTGTCATTAATAATTAAATCAATCAAATTAAGTTCATTATTATTTTTAACAGTAATAATATAAGAAAACTCTTCGCCTGGTTTTGCCTCACTTAATGAAGCTCTTTTACTAATCGAAATATCAGGTAATATAACTTTTTCTATAATCTTAACTTCTTCACTATCCTGAACTGGATCTTTTCCATCTTCATGAGCTATCGCAGTATTTAAAATAGTTTCCTTTTTTGTTGTTTCTAAAGCTTTAACGTTAATTTTAATAGTTTTAGTTTGATTAGGTTCAATAGTACCAATATCAAATAATAATTTACGTCCTATTATTGTATTAGGTACGGATGAAGAAATAAATTCTAAATCCAAATCTAAATTATCTTCAACAGTAACATTGTTAGAAGTTCCTGTTCCAATATTTTTTACATGAATTGTATAATAAAATTCCTCACCTTTGGTAACTTGTGACCTACTCACCTTTTTATCAATAGTTACTTGTGAATATAAGATATCTATAGTTTCTTCATCTTGAAATCTATTATCTCCAACAGTCAAAATTGCTATATTATTAACTAAGCCTTTACTATCTTCTTTAGCTTTAACATTAACAATTAGAGTCATTTCTTTTTCACCTGGACTAAAGCTTCCTAAATTCCACGTTATTTTTTGACCAGATATACTACCTCCATTAGAAACATTTAAAATTTTAAGTTCACTAGGTATTGTATCTGTAACCACAACATTATCAGTTGCAATAGCATTATTAGCGCTTTTAACTACTATTTTATATTGAAATTCCTCTCCAGCTTTAACGCTTCTTATTTGTACATTATCTTTATATGCATTTTTAGTTATAGAAAATGTATTTGTAGGTACTAATTTATAAGTATAAGGCTCATATTCAAATTTACATTGTAAAGCAGAATTGACACTTTTAACTGTAACTGTTGCATATACTAGTTTGCCATCATTAGCAGTATATACTTTATTAGAAGTAAGATTATATTCCAAAGAATTATTATTAAAAGAACTAACAAAGTTATTATTCGCTTTAAAATTCAACAAATCTAAATTAGTTAGCTTTAATCTACCTTCAAAATGATTAACTTTAGAAGTACCTGTTATTTCCACATACAAATCATATGTATATTGTTTAACTCCAAAGCTTTCTGAATAATCAACTAATTCACTTTTATAACTAACTCCTGCCCAAACTTCTCTATTCATTATAAAAAATGAAACAACTAATAAGCAAATTAGAACTAAAGATTTATATATCAACTTCATAATTATGCACCCTATCTTAAATAATTATATCTTTTTAAACATCTAATGTCAATTCATAATAGTCAATTTATTTATTGCTAAAAATACTAATATATGATAAAATAAAGCTGTTTTTGAAAGGTTGATTTACGTGTTATTACCAGATATAAAAATATTAGATGAAAAAGATAAATTATTGAGAAAAGTAAGTACAGATATAGAATTTCCTCTAAGCGAAGAAACAAAAAAGAATATTCAAGATATGATTACATATTTAAAAATGAGTCAAATAGAAGAATATATTGAAAAATACGATTTACGAGCAGGTATGGGCCTAGCTTATATCCAAATTGGTATCCCTAAAAGAATATTTGTAATCGTTGAAGAATTAGAAGATAAAACTTTTAAAGATTATATCTTAATAAATCCTAAAATAATTAGTCATAGTGAAGAAATGATATATGTTGGTGAAGGCGAAGGATGTTTAAGTGTTAATCGTGAAGTTGAAGGCATTGTCCCAAGATATGCTAGAATTACTGTTGAATCCCAAGATTTAGACGGAAATACATTTAGAATAAGAGTTAGAGAAGACATAAGTATAGCTTTCCAACATGAATTAGACCATTTAAACGGAATTTTATTCGTTGATAAAATAGACCCTAAAAATCCTTATAAAAATGCTAATAAATATCGAGAAATTTAAAAAAAGAGTTCAATAAAGACTCTTATTTTTTTATCTAATAGGAAATTACTTTCTATTAGAGAATTGCATATATTTGTATG
>CANDSI010000110.1 GCA_947388575.1 uncultured Mycoplasma sp. | reverse complement strand
AAGAAAATCATCCATACAAATATGGATATGGAAAACTTTTTCATTCAGGTTATCACTTTATAGACTTATTAAGTGATTTTATAAAAATAAATACTGAATTAACTGGAACAAAAAAGATTACTAATGCAGAGGTTTATAGCAGTTGTTTAACACCAAATGATGAATTGAATATTTTTAATGTAGAAGATTACAAAAGAATTTTTAAGGATCAAGAAATTCCTAAATATTATGAAGAAAATCCAAATCCAAAATTTGATAAATTTGGTGAAAAGAATTTTTATGGATCATTAGATTTTAAAAACAAATATAATCAACTTATTACTCATGTTAATTTAAATTTATTACATTATGGTTTTTCAAGAAGGGGTTGGATTGAATCTAAAGATTATTATAAGAGTAATGGTAGAATTAGACATGAATGTATTACAATTGAAGTTGGAACTTTAATGTCTATTCAAATTCATAGTTATCAATCTAAAGAAATTAAAGATCGTACAACTGATTTAAATTTAGAAGAACAAGTTGGTGGATTAGAACACTTTGATATTGATATATATAGAAACAGTGATATTATTGGTGGAAAACCATTTGAAAGAATAAAATTAGGGGATTTATATACTGAAAAAGAAAAGAAAGATATATTAGGTTATAATGAATTATCAAGGGAAGTTTATATAAGTAACTTCTTAAAAGGTAAATGTGAAAAAGGGGATATTAAGGATCAAGCACTTGCTATTGAAATATTGCATGGTTGTGCTACAGGATTACATAATTATTACAATAATAAAAAAGTTCCTGTAAAAATTAATATGAAAAATAAAGAGATAACACCTTTTAAAATAGAATCTTTAAAACAATTTAATAATTTAAATACTAAAAATGAATCAAAGAGGATATTTAAAATGTTAGAACTAACAAAAAATGAGTTTGATATATCTGTTATGATGAATTATTTAAAAAGTAGGAAATCTTACGAAGTATATTTTAGTATTGATTCTGGAAATAATGTTGCGAGCGGTTTATTATATAAGCAATTTTCTAATAAAATAATTGCAACATTATATTTTAATTATTTAAGGATATTTATTAAATATAAGAAATTTACCAAGATTGTAAAAACCATTGAAAAACAAGGAAAAAAATAGAATAATTACAGAGTGATTTACAGTATGAATTACAGAGTGATTTACCTGATGAGTTACAGAGCAATTTACAGTGCAAAGTATCTAGACAAGTCCAAATATATGAGTATAATGGAGTAAAATGGATTAATTCTGACAAAGGAATGATCCATTTTTTATTAGTTCTAGTGATGTTGTTCTTGACATTTGTAAACTTTTCGATTAAAATAAATGGCAAATTTTGGCAGGGGTGTTGATAGTTATGATGTATCTATACTTAAATTGTGAAAATACTGTTATTTATGAAGAGGTTATGAAATAGACTTAGAGGGCTTTCTGTGGCTTTTTGAGTCTTTTTTTTGAAGAGAGGAGGTTGTCTTATGGATTCAACTTTAACATTAGATATGATTTTTAATTTACCAAATGAGATTTTGGATACTTCAAAAAAATATAAAGAAATGTCTGAAATGCTTTCTATTAGTATCTGTAATAAATATGATACTAAAGAACTGACTGGTAAGATTAATAATATGTTTGTTAGATTTAAAAATGTAAAATATTTTTATAACTTTTCAGTTGAATCATCAATAAAGATTACTCCTACATATCAATTAAGTGAAGGTTCAAGGCAAAGAAGTAATGCAAGTCAAGTTGAAAGTATCGTAACTAGAGAAGTTGATAGTATAATTTGGGCCACTAAATTTTATGATACTGTTATATTTGCTGCTAAAAAACTTACAGAGGAAGAAGCTACATATTTAGTAAATTCCTTAATAAAGAACAAATCAGAATCAGCTATAGCAGATATTCTAGGAGTATGCACTAAAACAGTTCATCATTTTATGCTTTTATTGATTTTAGTAATAGTTACAATTCTATTACTTTTTTTGTGGTCTGCTTGTAAAGTATCAAGCAGATGTTCAAGAATCGAAGAACAATATGAACTAGAAGGAAAATAATTTATTGGAGTTATAGCTCTCCATAAAAAAAGCTGATTTTTTTATTATAAGGGGGTGAAAATTATGATTGAAGTCAGAACTTATATGTCTCGTGAGTTAAATGATGAAGTTGTAAAACGTAGTAAAGAATTAGGTATGTCTAAATCAGAATATATGCGATTACTTGCTAGTCTTGATATTGCAGTTCAAAGATATCAAGAATTAACAACTTATATTAATCTATTACATAATAGAATTAATGAATTTCATCAAGAACTTGGCATTTATGCGACACCTTTAGAAGATGTTCCTATTATTAATTTTAATTAAAGTGCTGACATTTTTAGAAAACTGCAGTATAATAATATTAATAAATGAGGAGGAGTTTTCTATGAAGAAAAAAAAGAAAATGCCTCTTGTGATTTTAACTTTAATGGTATTAGTTTTAATTGCTAGTATTAGTATATTTATCTTTAATACAAGAGAAACAAAAAATAAAAATAGTGTTTTATTAGAAGAGAAGAAAGTAGATGTAGTTAAGGATAAAAAGATTGATGAAGAAACAAATGGCAAAGCTGATGAAATTGAATCTGTAGATAAAACAAAAGAAGAAAATAAGAAGAAAGAAAGTAATAATAATATTTCTTCTACTTCATCAAATAGTAAAAAAGAATCTACTGCTTCAAATCATAAATCAACACAGTCATCTAATAACACAAATATTACTGATAACTCTAAAAAACAAGAAGAACCAGTAGTTAATCAATCTCAATCTCAAACTAATAACACACAATCAAATAATACACAGTCATCAAATAATGTTACAACAGATCCTTATAACTATATTACAGGTGGAGTAATAGATTCACCTACAAAAGAAGCTTGCTTAGCAAAAGGAGATGTTATTTTAAATAGGCATTTAGATGAATTGATGGATTATAATAGTACGCACATGGATAATCAAAAAAGTCAGGATATTACTAACTTAGAATGTTATCCAGTACATAAACCAGATCAAGATGGGTGGTTTTTAAACATCTTGTGTAATTCTGGGAATTGTAATAGCAAATATAAATAGAACCTGTGTGTTCTTTTTATTTTGCTTATAAAATATTTCAACAGGTACTAATTCGATATTAGTGCTTTTTATTTGCCTTATTATTTAGGCAAAAATTAAAGAAGGGGGAAAAATTTTGAAAAAATTAACGAAATATTTGTTAGTTGCTGTTGGTTTACTTATTGGTGCTACAGTTAATGCACAATCAGTATCAGCTGCAACTTTAAACTACGATTTCTCTGGTTATTGGTATGAACGTCAAAATGGTGATGGTTCAGATCATTCATCATGGAAATTAGAAAATTATTATGTAGATGGTCAAACTGCATATTGTATTGAACCAGGAGTTCCAGAAGGTAATCCCATGTATCCAGCTGATTGGAATGCAACAGGACTTAGTCCTTCCATTAAAGATAGATTAACTTTAGTCGCTTACTATGGATACACCTATCCAGGACATCAAAATATTAAATATCATGCTGCTACACAAGCAATGATTTGGGAAGCAATTTTAGGTGAAGGATCTTGGGTTAGATTTTCAACAGCAAGATGGAATGGAGGTACACCACTAGATATATCAGCAGAACGTGCTGAAATTGAAAATTTAATTGCTCATCATAGAGATTTACCTAGTTTTAGTGGCCAAGTACATAGATTACAAGTAGGTGAAACATTAGTATTAACAGATACAAACAATGTTTTATCTAATTATGAAGTAAGCGTTAACAACGCTAATGTTAGTGTGAATGGAAATCAATTAACAATCATTCCTACTGAAAGTGGAACAATTGATTTAAATTTAACAAAAAAACAAGTTTATTCTGGCGAATATAAATTATTTGGAGATAAAATTCAAAATATGATCGTACCAGGAGCTGTTGATCCTGTACGAACTAGAGTAAGAATTAATTCTTATAAAAGTATAGTAAAAGGACATAAGTCTGATACAGAAACTGGTGTAGCACAAGGACAAGCTACATTAAAAGGTGCAACTTATGGAGTTTATGAAGAATCAACTGGTAAACTAGCAACAATTGTAACAACTGATGAAAATGGATATTTTCAAAGTGCTGCAGTATTAACATATAAAAAATACTATTTACAAGAGATTAGTCCTAGTGAAGGATATTTACTTGATACAACAAAATATTATTTTGATATGAGAAATAAAGAAAGTATTGAAGTTAATGTAAAAGAAAAAGTTGTAAAAAACTTTATTAGTATTCTAAAACAATATGATTATGTTGATGGAAATACTACATTTTTAAATGCAGAAAAAGGTATAACTTTTGAAATATATTATCCAAATGGAAATAAATGGGGAGAAGTAACTACAGATAAAAATGGTTATGCTACTATTGAAATTCCTTATGGAGTATGGAAATTTCATCAAGTAAATTCTAATACTGGATTTGAAAAAATATATGATTTCTTTATAACAGTTGATTATGATAGTGAACAAGAACAATATTATAATATTTTAAATAATAAATTATCTGCATATTTACAAGTATTTAAAATTGATTCTGAAACAAATGAAAAGATTGCAATACCTGATACTACATTTAAAATATATAATTTAGGTACAAAACAATA
>CANDSI010000109.1 GCA_947388575.1 uncultured Mycoplasma sp. | reverse complement strand
TATGAACTTAAGTGAAAATTTACAAAATCTTAGGAAAGCAAAGGGAATGAGTCAAGAGGAATTAGCAGAAAAACTAGATGTTTCAAGACAAGCTGTATCAAAGTGGGAAACAGGAGAGACTAGTCCAGAAACGGAAAAAATAATTATGATATGTGATTTATTTGATTGTACGATGGATGATTTAATTAAAGGGAAAGTTATGACAGAAATTAATGTATCTAAAAAAGCTTATGATAAATTTATGAATAAATTTAGTAAAGGAATGGCTTTTGGGGTTTTTATGATTTTAGTTGGAGTTACACTTTTACTTACAATTATTGGTTTGGCTCCTAAAGATTCTTTGGATAAGTATATAATTATTGGGGTAGCTGTTTTAATGTTTTTTGTAATTATTACAGTTCCAATATTTATTGTTTTAGGTATTAAAATGGATAGTTTGCAAAGAAAATATAAAAATGTTAAAAATTTTTATAGTGTAGAAGAACAAGAAAAATTTGAAACTAAATTTGCTTATTTATTAGCAAGCGTTGTATCAATTATTTTAATTGGTGTTATAGTTTTGATTCTTTTAATTGGACTTAATATATTTGATATTAAAGATATTTTAGCATATGCAATATTTATGGTGTTTATTACTATTACAGTTCCACTTCTTGTGTATGCTGGAATCCAAAAAAGTAAATATGATATGGATAGTTTAAGAAATGGACATATGAGATTGAGTAAAGAAGCTGAAGAAAAAATAGGACGAATAAGTGCAGTCATTATGATATGTGCAACTATTATTTATTTTATTTTAGGATTTGTATTTAAGCTTTGGACTATCAATTGGTTAGTTTATCCAATTGGTGGAATGATTTGTGGTATTGTGTCAGTAATAAACTCTAAAGAAGATTAGTTAAACAGTTTTAAGCTGTTTTTTCTTTTGTTTAAAACATATTTATAGTATAATTTTATTACATGGAGGTAGAAATGGATAAGATACAAATTTTAGATAAAGTTGACAAACTTATTAATATGTATAAAAATGGTGAATTAGGTGGAGAGGTTATGCCTGAGGATGCTAATCCTAAATTACTTAATTCTAGCTTAGAAAATTATTTATATTTTACTTTACCTATGGCTCTTAATTATCAAAGGAATTCTTATGCTTTGTGGGAGGGAGCTTTAAAAACTTATAATGATATTGAAACAAGATTTGTTTTTAATCCTAAAATAGTTTTAACTAAATCTTTTGAAGAAGTGAGCTTGGCTCTAACAAAATATAAAGTTGCACTGCAAAAAAACAAGCAAACAGAAATTTGGATAAAGTTATGCGAGACAATAGTTGAATTATTTGATGGAGATGTTAGAAAGCTATTTGATAATTGTCATAATAATGTTGAGGAAATTAGAGATTTTATTCAAATTCATAATAAAAAGAAATTTCCTTATTTATCAGGGATTAAAATATGTAACTACTGGCTTTATGTTATCTATCAATATACAGATAGAGAGTATGTAAATATTCATAAGTTAACTGTTGCTCCTGATACCCATGTTTGTAAATCTACTCATGAATTAGGTTTAATAAATGATTTGGAGTTTAATAGTAGCAATGTTCAAACTATAACTATTAATAGATGGCAAGAATTATTAAAAAATACAAAATACAAACCAATTGATATTCATACACCTTTATGGCTTTGGAGTAGAAATGGTTTTAAGGAGATTTTATAATGAAAGTTTTATTTGCAACAACTAATCAAGCTAAAATATTAAAATATAAAGAAGCATTAGAAAAAGAGGGAATAGAACTATTAACTCTGCAAGACTTGGATTTTAAATTGGATATTGATGAAAATGGAAAAGATGCTTTAGAAAATGCTTATATAAAAGCTAAAGCTTATTATGATGTAACGGGGTTACCTACAATTGGAATGGATAATGCTTTATTTATCGAAGGGTTATCTAAGGATAAGCAACCTGGTACTTATGTAAGAAGAGTTAATGGTAAAGAATTAACGGATGATGAAATGATTCTCTATTATTCTAATTTAGTGAAAGAAAATGGTGGAAGATTGACAGCTAAATGGATTTATGGAATGGTAGTATGTACTAAAAAGGGAATTCATGAATTTTCTTGGTATAAAGATAAGTTTTATTTTGTGAGTAGCCCTAGTAGTATCAGAAATCCAGGATATCCTTTGGATTCTCTTAGTATATTACCTGAGTATAATAAATATTTTGTTGAACTAAATGAAGAAGAAAAGATGGCTTATAAGAAAAAAGATAATATTGATGAAGTTATTTCATTTATCATAAAATCTGTATCAGAAAATTAATGGTGATGTAAATGAATTTAGATGAATTAAAAATAAAATATGATAAGTTACAACTGAAATATGGCGCTAAAGAATTGGATTCTATTTATAATGGAGGAAAGAGTGATAATCCTGATATTTGTTTTGTTTTTATGAATCCAACAGGAAGGAATATAGCTTCTTTAAAAACTTGGGAGGGAATAAAATCTCCTTGGATAGGAACTAAAAATGTTTGGGATTTATTTGATGCTTTAGATTTAATTGATAAAGACATTTATGCAAGAATAAAAAGTATAAAGGGAAGTGAATGGACTCCTCTATTTGCGTTAGAAGTTTATAAAAATGTTACAGAACATAATTTTTTTATAACTAATTTAGGAAAGTGCACACAAATTGATGCTAGACCTTTAAAAGATGAAGTATTAAAAAAATATTTGAATTTATTATATCAAGAAATAGCTATTGTAAATCCTAAAGTTGTTATTTTGTTTGGTAATCAAGTTAGTTCTATTGTTTTAAATAAAAAAATATCTGTATCTATGAATAGAAAAGTTTGTCATATTAAAAAGATTAAAGGCAAAGAGTATAAATTCTATCCGGTTTTTTATCCAGTGGGTAATGGAAGATTTAATATAGATAAATCTATTGAAGATATAAAATGGATTATGAAAGAAGAATTAGAGAAAGTAAAATAAAAATTTTTTATTGCAAAAAAATATAAAATAAATTAAACTTAATATAGAAAGATGTGATAATTATGTTAAAAGATAAAGTAGCAATAATAACTGGTGGGACTAGAGGTATTGGTTTTGAAATAGCAAAATTGTTTTTAAAAAATCATGCAAAGGTTATTATATTTGGAAGTAGAGAAGAAAGCGTTAATAAAGCTTTAGAAAAATTAAAAGAAGAAGGTTTAAAAGCTATAGGGTATGCACCACTATTATCAGATATGGAGGAAGTAAGAAATACTTTTGCTAAAATAAATGATGAATTTGGTCATATTGATATTTTAATTAATAATGCAGGTATTTCTTCTAGTACAAAATTAGAAGATTATACGGAAGATGAATATAATAAAATAACAGATTTAAATATTAAATCGGTGTTTGTGTGTTCTAAAGAAATAGTTCCTTATTTAAAAGAAACTAAAGGGGTTATAATTAATACAAGCTCAATGGTTAGTATTTATGGTCAACCATCTGGGGTGATGTATCCAACTAGTAAATTTGCGGTTAATGGAATGACTAAATCTTTAGCTAGAGAACTTGCACCTTTAGGAATTAGAGTTAATGCAGTAGCGCCTGGTATTACTAATACTGATATGGTAGCAAATCTACCTAAAGAAATGATTGACCCTTTAATAAAAACTATACCTTTAGGTCGTATTGGTGAACCAATAGACGTTGCTAATGCTTTTTTGTTTTTAGCTAGTGATATGGCTAGTTATGTAACAGGCAATATCTTAAGTGTTGATGGTTGTGCTAGAGCATAAAAGAAATAGTGAAAACTATTTTTCTTTTTAAAGGAGATTTATTATGGAAATTAAAATTTTAAAATTAGGAGTACTTAGAACTAATTGTTATATAGTTATTAAAAATGGTAATTGTTTAATTATTGATCCTGCTAGTGATGCAGATAAAATAATTGAAGCTTGTAAAGATTATAAAGTTACTGGAATTTTAGTTACGCATCATCATTTTGATCATATACTAGCTTTAGAGACTCTCGAAAAATATTATAATTTGAAACATAATACACACAATAATAATGGCTTTAATTATGAAGTCATTAAAACACCAGGACATGCTCATGATGGACTTACTTTTTATTTTAAAGATGAAAAAATTATGTTTACTGGTGATTTTATTTTTTATCATACTTGTGGAAGATATGATCTTGAAACTTCTAATAAAGAAGATATGAAAAAAAGTTTGGATATGATAAAAGAATATGATGATGATATTGTATTTTATCCAGGACATGGAAAATTAGGAATTTTAGGCGAAGAAAAAACACTTTTTGATACTTATATAAATTAAAAAAACGTTTTAAAACGTTTTTTCAGAATAATCATGACTATAATTAATTTTTTCTTCAAAATCAACATAGTCTAAATAAATCATTCGAAGTAGCCACCATTTTCCAGTTTTAGGGTCACTCATAATTAAGTGGTCACGTCCTGCTTCTTCAATTATGCCATCATAAACTTTATCACGCCATTCGTTGGAATCAGGATATGAAAAGTAAGCTTTTACTTTTTTTCCTTTGTTTAGTCGTAAAATATTTTCAATATAACTTTGTTCCATAGGAAGAGAAGTAGAATAATTTATATTTCCAGGAGGACTTTCTATGGTACTAGTGTTATTGTTGGTTGGAAATGTAGGATTGCCAAAAAAATTTCCGTTCATGTGTTTTTCACCTCATTAAAAATATATGAGGT
>CANDSI010000108.1 GCA_947388575.1 uncultured Mycoplasma sp. | reverse complement strand
ATAGAATTAAAGCTAAAAGAATTTAATTTAATAGTGGAAGGAGAACACTTAATTGTAAGTGGAATGGATAATCGTGAGATCTTAATTAAAGGAAAAATTAACTTATTGAGGTTTAACAGGTGAAACATTATAAATTAGTTCGTATAAAAACCAACCAAAAAAGCAAAATATTATTAAAATTAAACAAAATAAATATAAGCATGAGAAATATAAGGTTTCGAGATAATTATGTTTATTTTGAAGTAAATGATAATGATATAAAAAGAATAAAAAAATATTTAATCAGTGAAAAAATCGAGATTATAGACGATACAGGTATTTATAAAATAAAAAAAGAAATTAAAAATAATTTATTATTTATTACGAGTACGATTTTTGCCTGTATAATTTTTTTAATATTATCAAATATAATAGTCAAAGTAAATGTTGTCCATTCTGATTCACATTTAAGAGAACTATTACTTGAGGCTTTAAAAGAAAGAGGCGTAGAAAACTTAACATTAAAAAAAAGCTATAATGAATATGAGAGTATTATTGAGAGTATAAAAAAAGAATACAAAGATAAAATAGAATGGCTAGAAATTGACGTTGATGGTATGGTAATAAATGTTAGAGTAGAGGAAAGGATTGTAAATAGTTTTGAAAAAAAATATGATACATGTCATATAGTTGCTTCTAAATCAGGAATAATAAAAAATATATTAACTAAAAAGGGTGTATCAGAAGTTAGAATTAATGATTATGTGGAAAGAGGAGATATATTAATTAATGGTATGATTAAATTAAATGAAGAAATAAAAAATAATGTATGCGCCGAAGGCGAAGTATATGCAGAAGTTTGGTATACTATAAAAGGGAGTATTCCTTTAGAATATGAAGAGAAAGAATACACTAAAAAGATGCGTTATAATTTTTTATTAAAAACCCCAATTGAAGAATATGAAATCTTAAAAAGCCGAGTTGGAGAAAATAAAGAAGTAAAGAAAAAACGTCTTTTCAAACTAAATAATTATGAATTTTATTTAGCTAAAGAATATGAAACTAAAGTAACTAAAAAAACATATACAGAAGAAGAAGCATTAAAGGAATTAAATAACCAGATCACACAAAAATTAATGCTTAAGGGTTCAAAAAATTCTGATATAATAGAGCAAAAAGTATTGAAAAAAAGTGTAAATAATGGTAATTTAGATATAGAGGTATTTGTTGCCATAAAAGAGCAAATAGGAGTTGTAGAACATTACGATGTAGAAATGGAAAGTGATACAAATGATAAAGAGTATAGGGGAGATAATATCAACATCAGTAGATAAAATGTGGCCTATGTTAACTATATTTCTAGTGGTTATAGCAAGTGTTAGAATTGCCGCTGTCAAATCTAATAATGAAAAGCTTATTTTTTATAAAGAGTTTTCTTATCTATTATTTATAGTTTATATTTTATTATTATATGAAATGCTAACAAGAAGTGAATTAAATCATAATAGTGGTTTTAACTTGGCACCATTTACTGAAATGTTTAGGTATCCTATAGGTAGTAAAGGTTTTTATTTTAATGTAGTAGGAAATATTGTAATGTTTATTCCTTTTGGTTATTTAATATCAACATATATAAAGCCTAAAAGAATATTACCTATTTTAATAGTGAGTGCCTTAACAAGTACGACTGTAGAATTTGTTCAAAGTTGTATTGGTAGAAGTTTTGATGTTGACGATATTTTATTAAATGTTGTTGGAGCATTAATTGGCTTCTTATTGTATGTTTCTTTTAATGCGATAAAAAAATTTTTACCAGGAATATTCCAAAATGAACTATTCTACAACATTTTATCAATAATAGTTTTGATATTAATAGTTTTATATGTATTAAGTAGAATGGGAGTAAATATTGTATGAGGTTAAACTATGAAATAAACGATAATTACCAAGTTGATTTCAAATATAGTTATTTAAAAAAAGTAATTAAAAGGGCATTAAAACATGAAAAAGTTGAAAATGCTTATTTTTCTATCATATTTGTAAACGAAGAAGAAATAAAAAGAATAAATAAAGAGTATCGAGGAATAGACAAAGTTACTGATGTAATATCTTTTGCCTTAGAAGATAATAAAGATACAATTAATAATGATTTAAGAATTCTAGGAGATATATATATATGTATTCCAAGGATGTTAGAACAAGCAAAAAATTATGGTCATTCAATAAAAAGAGAATTATCTTTTTTAACTATTCATGGTTTATTGCATTTATTAGGATATGATCATATGGAAAAAGAAGACGAAAAAGAAATGTTTGCATTACAGGAGTTGATATTAAATGAAGAAGGAATCACAAGATAATAAAACCGAAATAAAAGAATTTAATCGTGATGATGTCAAAGTATATGGCCTAGGAAGATTTTTTAAAAGTGTTAAGTATTCTATAGAAGGCTTATATTATGCTTATCGTTACGAGCAAAGTTTATGGCTTCATGGTCTAGTTACAATTCTAGCTATAATAATGGGTTTTATTTTTAAAATTAGTTTTTCCGAATGGGCTATAATATTTATTGCCTTAGGAGCTATTTTAGCCTTAGAACTTATAAATACAGCAATAGAAGCCGCTGTTGATTTAACAACAACCGAAATCCATCCTTTAGCTAAAATTGCTAAAGATTGTGGTTCTGCAGCAAGTTTTGTAATGTCTATAGTTTCAATTGTAATAAGCATGTTTGTCTTTGGTCCATACTTAATGAAATTATTTGAGCTTATTTAGGGGAGGTATATATGAAAAGTGGTTTTGTAAGCTTAATAGGTAGACCTAATGTAGGAAAATCTACTATTTTAAATGCAATTATAAATGAGAAAGTAGCTATAACATCTAATGTCGCTGGAACAACCAGAAATATTATTCAAGGGATATATAATGAACCTGATTATCAAATTGTTTTCATGGATACACCAGGAATAGTTAAACCAGTAAATAAATTAGGCAAAATTACAAATAAGCAAGCGATGAGTTTAGTAAAAGACATTGATTGTTTATTATTTGTAGTAGATGCTCCCGCTGGTATAGGAAAAGGAGACAGATTCATTTTAGATGTATTAAAGAAGACAGAGTCTCCAGTAATTCTTGTTTTAAATAAGATAGACAAATTATCTAAAGAAGAAATAATGAAAAGTATTAATGAATATAAAGATTTATATCCATTTGTTGAAATAGTTCCTGTATCAGGAATAAAAAAAGATAATATAAATCGTTTAATAAGTGTTATAAAAAAATATTTAAAAGATGAAGTTAGATATTTTCCTGAAGATATGAAAACAAGTAATAGTAAATATTTTACGATAAGTGAAATTGTAAGGGAAAAGCTATTTAATGTAACTTTAGAAGAAATCCCTCATAGTCTTACATGTCATACAATATTTTATGAAGAAAAGAAAGATTTAATTGAAGTTCATGTAGATATAATTGTTGACAGAGACACAATAAAGAAAATAATAATCGGTAAAAATGGAGATAGATTAAAAGCAATAGGTACACTTGCGAGAAAATAATTAGAAGGTATGTATGGTAAAAAAGTTTATTTAGAGTTATATGTTAAGACTGTAAGTAATTGGAAAGATAAAGAAAAATATATTAAAGAATTAGGATTTTTAGATTTTTAAACAAAAAAGTGAATAAAAAATTAAAGTTTATCCCATAATCTAATTAGAAAGGTGATAAACATGAATAAAAAGGAAGCTTGGAAAAATTTTCAAAAATCTGGTAAAATCGAAGATTATTTAAAATATAAAGAAATAGAAAAATCTGAAAAGTAATTAGGAAGACCACAATAGAGTCTTCTTTTATTATGTTGAATTTGTTATAATAAAAAAGAAGTGATTAAAATGCAAAAGGAAATAGAAGGAATAATTATCAAAGAAATACCCTATGGTGAAACATCCAAAATAATTCATGTATACACTAAAGATGGTGTAGTAGGAATAATGTGTAAAGGAGCTAAAACATTAAAAAGTCCTTTTCGTGCTACAACATTAAAATTCACCTATGGGCGTTTTAATATATATTACAAAGAAAATAAGCTTTCAACCTTAACAAGTGTCGACATAATAAATCCTTTAAGTACGCTTAAAAATGATATTATCTTATTAAGTTATCTAAATTATTTAACTGAATTAACAGAACAAGTTATAAAACAGAGTACAGAGAATATATATCAAGATTTTATTACAACTATTTTAAAAATAAATGATGGATTAGATCCCATAATAATGTGTAATATTTTAGAAATCAAATTTCTAGATTATTTAGGAGTAGGCTTAAATTTAGATGCATGTATTGGATGTGGCAGCACAACTGATATAATAACAATCGATGGTGACCGAGGGGGTTATATATGTCAAAAGTGTTTCCAAAACGAAATAATTGTAGAACCCAAAACTATTGAATTACTTCGCATGTATTATTATGTTGAAATAAAGAGTATCAGCAAATTAAGAATTAGTGAAAAAATCAGAGATGAAATTAACAGATTTCTAGACACTTATTATGATCGTTATACAGGTTTATATTTAAAAAGTAAAAATTTTCTCAAAAAATTAATTTAAGGAAATGTAAAGGGAAAAAATATAAATATAGGCAAATTAAATATTTTTTGATAAAATAAAAATATAATATAAGAGGAGTGTGTGTTAAATGAACGAAAATGAAATAAGTTCTGGGACTATGGAACTTACATCATCTAAGATTAATCATAAAGAAAAAAACAGGAAAGGAAAAATTAAGTTTTTGATTTGTGGTTTTTTAGTTGTAATTTCTATAGCT
>CANDSI010000107.1 GCA_947388575.1 uncultured Mycoplasma sp. | reverse complement strand
GCCGTGAAAGGGCGATGTCTTAACCGCTTGACCAAGGGGCCACATATAAATATATTATCAAGGATTTAGGATTCTAAATCCTTGATTTGGTGAGCCATCGCGGATTCGAACCGCGGACAACTTGATTAAAAGTCAAGTGCTCTACCACCTGAGCTAATGACCCAAGTTCAAAGCTGATTAACATTTCTATGTTAACACAAGCTTTATTTTAAACCATTTTTTAGAATTTGTCAATATTATTTTTCATTTTTCTCTCATTTTCTATAAAAATATTAACATTTCTATTTGAATTCTTGCTTTTATGCATTCAATTCTTTCATTAATTCTTCTACATCAATGTCATGTACTTCGCAAGCTTCTTCAATTGTTTCTGCCTGTGAAGCTGGACATCCTAGACAATGCATACCAGCATTTAATAATATATCTACTTTTTCTGGTGCTATTTCTAATAATTTTCCAATTGTTATATCCTTACTAATTTCCATCTATATTCTCCTCTCTTTTTTATTATCAACTTTTTATATTCTATCACATTTTTTTTTAAAAGTATAGACAAACTCAAATTTTTGTTGTAGAATGCTTTTATTGGAAGGAGTGATGTGCTATAGAATTAGTTGATTATTTCTTTATCCTTCTTATTATAAATTCTTTCATCTTTTTTTATTCAATATATACTTTTTTCGAGATGAAAATTTTCCATAATAAACAAGGTTCAAAATTGAATATCAAGAAGCAATTTATTGACAGGAGGTGATTCTACGGCTAAACGTTTCTTTTTTATCTTTTGTATCGTTCTTTTTCTTTGTTTGATTGGTTATTCTGTTTTTCTTCCTTTATATACTTCTTCACATGTTATCATTAATTATGGAATTACCCCCTTTGATATTTGTATAGAGCAACCCGTTCTTTGGCACTATTGTAAATATTGGTTTATTTTCACTTATATTTTCGCTTCTTTTTTTGTGGCCAATTTTGCTTTTCATTTATTTTGTAAAATTCCATTCCCTATTTTAAAAATCTCTCAAAAAGGTATAACTGCTAAAAAAGAAAAACCTACTTATTCCTTTATTGAGCAACCATCCACTCTTCCCAAATTGGAATTGCTTATTCGGCGAAACAGAAAAAGATAAGGAATTAATTTACTTACCCGAAAAAAGTTTGTATCAAAATATTCTTATCACAGGAACTATTGGAACTGGCAAAACAAGTAGCGCAATGTATCCTTTTACAAAACAGCTTATAAGTTATTCTCATCAAAATCAAGAACAAAAACTAGGTATGCTAATATTAGATGTAAAAGGAAATTACTATCAAAAAGTATTAGAATTTGCTAACGAATTTAATAGACTGCAAGATATCATCGTTATTGAACTTGGTGGAAAATATCATTACAATCCACTTCATAAGCCCAACTTAAAACCAACTATTTTAGCCAATCGTTTAAAAACCATTTTGTTACTATTTTCTAAAAACAATTCTGAAACTTATTGGCTAGATGAAGCTGAAAAAGTTTTAGTTGAAGCGATTAAACTTTGTCGACTTTATAACGATAACTATGTTACTTTTGAAGAACTACATAAATTAATCACTCATCCTACTTATTACTTAGAAAAAATATCACTTCTTCGTGAAAAATTTATCCAGAATGCTTTTTCTCCAAACGAAATTTATGACTTGCTTTCCAGTATTACTTTTTTCGAGAAAGAATTTTTAAGTTTAGATCAAAGAACTTTGTCCATCTTAAAGTCTGAAATTACTCGTATTACCAATTGCTTTATATCTGATTATGAAGTTTTAAAAACCTTTAATCCCCCAAAATCAGAATTAAATTTTCTTGGTTTTGAAGAAGTATTAACTCAAGGAAAGATTGTAGTACTTAACATGAATATTAGTGAATATAGCAATCTATCAAAAATAATTGCAGCTTATTTAAAATTAGATTTCCAAACAGAAGTAATGACAAGACTTGCAAAATATCCCAACAATACATTTCGTAGTGTTTGCTTTATTTCTGACGAATATTCTGAATATTGTACTGAAACAGATGCAAACTTCTTTGCTCAAAGTAGAGAAGCTAAATGTATTAATATTGTAGCCACTCAAAGCTATACTTCATTGTTAAATACTCTCCATGAGCAATCTTCTGTTAATGTTATTATTCAAAACTTAATTAACAAATTATGGTTTCGTAGTGATGACTTATGGACTATTGAAAGCGCACAAAAGCAAATTGGTAAAGAGGAGAAAGAAAGAATTTCAAAAGGAATTTCCGAGAACGCAAAAGAAACTGTCTTTAGCTATTTTACTAACTCTCTTAATTCAAAAAATTCCAGTATTTCAGAAACTATTAGTACTTACACTCATTCCGATTTTATTTATGATACTAATTTTTTCACACAGTCTCTAGAAAATTTCACTTGCTTATCATTTCTATCTAATGGTATAAAAATTATTCCACCTCAAAAACTCCACTTATTCCCTTATTTTGTTCCACATTTCAAATAATCAAATTTTATATTATTTTAAGGAGGTTATACTATGTTTTCTAAAAAAACACTTCGTTTTATTTCATTTTTTAAATATATTTTGGTAGTTCTATTGATTCTCTTTTTTCTTCTATCTATACCGACAACTGTCCATGCTGGTCTATTTGATGGTACTCCCGCTTTAGTAGATAAACTAAATTCTGCTTTTGAAAAAATTGAAGACTGGCTATTAAAATTGGCTACACCTGCAGCAGCAGTTGCCGTGGCAGTAGGAGTATTTATGAAAAAATTTAGCTTTGGCGATGAGGAACGAATTAGAACAGCAAAAAAAATCATTCGCGGAAGTCTATTTTCTTATGGTTTTATTCTTGTCCTTAATCTAATTCTATCTGCTATTAAAAGCTTATTAACTTAGGAGGCTTAACTTATGGAAGAAACATCTTCTTTAACTAATTCTATTATTCAAACTATTAACTCTATTTTTCAAACTCTTTTCTCATCTATTGATAATAGCATTTATGAGACCTTAGATGAACTAGTCTTTATTGATAGTAGTATTTTAAATAACTCTATCTTTGAGAAAATATTTGGCACTAGTACTTCTAATGGCTTATTAGTAATAGCCAATTCTCTTTTAATTGGCTTTGCTCTTTATTATGGTATCCGTCTACTCTATTCTTACTATATGAATTTGGAAATTGAAAGACCTTATCAATTTATATTGAAACTATTAATTTTTGGAATCGTCATGAACTGTTCTTTCTCTGTTTGTCAACAATCTTTAGAGTTAAATGGTTTCATCTCACAAGCTATTCAAAATCTAGGCACTCATCTATTTGGTCATAATATTTCTTTTTCTGAATTAATTCATCAATTAAATAATGCAATTTCTCTTGGAGAAACAGAATTTAATATTTTTTCTTTTGATGGACTAATGAAAGGTTTTATCTCCTTTGGTCTATTTAACTTAATTTTTTCCTATTCTTTAAGATACGTACTAGTAAAGTTATTTATTTTACTAACACCTTTTGCTATCTTAAGCCTAATTAATCAATCTACTTCATGGTTTTTCAAAACTTGGTTTAGAACTATTTTATCTTTGCTATTGCAACAAAGTCTAGTTTCTATTATTTTATTATTGATTTTTTCTATTGACTTATCTTCTGCTAATATTTTATCCAAACTATTATGTGTTGGTGGAATGTATGTTTTAATTCGAGCCAATTCTTATATGAGAACTTTAATAGGAGGTATTTCTACTGATGTTTCTAATAATTTAAATATTGGAACTAATTTATTAAAAAATATGTAGATAAAAATATATTCTCATGAAATAAAAAGATTATTTTTTCTATTTAAATATATTTAACATTTAGGAAGGTGAAAAAAGTGAAATTTATTTTTCCACAAAATTATAATTTTAAAAATAAATTTTTAGGTGTTATTGATTATTCTACTTTATTATTAAATATTATTTGGGATTTATTTATTTTTGCATTAATTAATTTATTTTTTCAAAATGCAACAATTAAAATATTTATTTTTATTATTTTCTGTTTACCAATATTCTTATTTAGTATTGTTGGTTTTAATCATGAAAGTATTATTTATATTTTAATTTATTTCATAAAATATTTGAAAAGTCCAAAATTACATTTCTATTACAAAAAACCTTTCCCTTTTTAACCATTTTTTTCTCTTACTTTTTAGCACTAATCTTCTTGCTTCTTTGTATAGTAATTTAACAAAAAGATAACGATATATTCTCTTTCCCTTCTAGAGGGATGTCGTTGTCTTTTTGTAAATAATATCTCTTCTTACTTTTTCCATAGTCCCTTTACCTTCTAATTTGAATTTTATAGTTATTTTTTCCTCTTTTCTCCTTTTGCTTTATGTATACTAAACTTCATCTTTCTATTTTTCTTCTTTTTCATCTTCTTTCCCTCTATTCCGAAGTAATTTTTGATATTCTCTCAACTCTTTTTTGATGGACTTCATCATTCACGTTTACTATTTCAAGTAAAAACTCCTCTTTCCTTTTCCTTCTCCTTTTAATACTCTTACTTGTTCGTTGCAATTAAACTAGCACTTTTTGACAATTTTTCTTTTACTCTTCTCATAACAATTCTCTCTCATACCCTTGTATATTCTTAGCCATCTCTTATCTATATTCTCTATCCTTTTTCTTTCTAATTCACCTCATTTTTTAAAGTAATTTAACTAAATTGCTTCCTGAAAATTCATTGGATTCTTTTATTGTTTTTATATTTCATTTTTCTTATCTCACTAATCCTTAATTTAAAATTATTTTTTATTTTTACTATTAATTATCTTTTTTATTTCTTTTTTATTTTTCATTTCACACTAATTTTTTCTTCTTATTTCTT
>CANDSI010000106.1 GCA_947388575.1 uncultured Mycoplasma sp. | reverse complement strand
TCACAATATAAGGATTATCTAATGTACCATTTCCACTAGAAAATGTTGTATCAGCCTTCAAATTTATTACTGGGCGCACACCAAGATTAGTGTCAACCACGAGGGTGTTGTCAAAGCTGCCGCCACTATACACAAGGAACACATAAGCGGGATAAGTACTGCTCGAATAGAAGTGACACGGAGACATGGTCCAGTAGTAATTACCATTGTATAGGTAATATGCATTATTGGCTGTTCCCCATTTTCCGCCTGCCATTATATTCCTAAACTTAATAAAACTATTAAATCATAATAAAACCTATCAAATGATAGGTTATTTTTTCTGTTCTAAAACTCTTAAATAAGCTTTCTCTAAAGGATCTACAGAAATATCACTCATCCCAGATTTTTGTAAACAACGTATTATATCTAAATAAAGAGGTACTTGCGCTATATCGTCTATTAAAGATTCATAAAAATAATCTTTATATTTTAAAGCATCAAATTCATAGCCATTTTCCAATAGCACTAAATTTCTAATTGGAGCTTGAAATGTAAAATCCTTATCCATTACACTAAGAATAATTAAAGACACAAGAAAGCTTTCATATTGAATAAGATTAGAATCTACTAAATAATCATGTAATACAATTTGAGCATTTACCATATCCATATTAATCAATAAATTATGAATTTCATTTATTTTTTCTCTTTTATATTTTTCCATAGGTGTTAACTCCACTACTTTTGGACTATGATCTTTCCACCATAATTTTTCTTCCAACTTTCTTTTTATTTTAAGCATTAATTTCACATTAAATTTATAGGCAGTATTTTCATTCCAAAAAGGACTAGGAATAGGATTATCTAAATCTCTACCACATCTAAGATACAATAATATTCTATCTTCTTCATTTAATTCATTTATAACTTCCCAAACCAAATCTCTATTATAATCTTTTAAAAGTTTAAAGACAGAATTTCCTTTCTTACCTCTTCTTTTTCTTTGTTTAGGAGGGTTTAATATTAGCTCTTTCAAATTAGACAAAATTTTATTAATTAATCTAGAAATATATGATTGTGAAATATTAAGTCTAAATGCAATTTCTTTTTGACCTACAGGTTCATTATCAAAAAGCCCAAAATATAAAGTTACGATAAAACTATCTTTTACACTCAAAGATACAACTAGTTCTTTCAATAAATTTATTGCTTCTTTATTTTCAAAATTATCCACTATATCAGCTGATTCATCTACTAAAATATCATTTATTTTAAGTTCAGTACCATTATTATCTGTATGTATAGGTTCTTCAATACTAATAACCAAATTATCTCTATTTGCTTTTCTTAAATACGTCCCTATTTCATTTTGAATACAAGTTGCAGCAAAAGTAGCAAATTGCGTTCCTTTAGAAATATCAAACTTATCTACCGCCTTCATAAGCCCAATTAAACCAATTTGAAATAAATCTTTTTTATCCTCATCGCTAACCTTATAACTAGTAACTATTGATGATACTAAACGCATATTGCCAACTATAATATCATCTCTTGTATAGGTTGAAGCACCTCTAAAATAACTCATAGTCTCAGATTTTGGAAATGCTTTAGGAAGAGTATCATAAAATAAATCTCCAGACATAACCATAGCCTTCTTTCGATTGCTTTATTTTAGCATACCCCTCCCCCGAGTCAAGAAAAATGAATATTTATATACCAATAATTTCCAAACAGCAAATATTGATAAATACGTAAGTTCGTTATATAATTAATACAAGAAAGGAAAATAAAAATGTTAAATTCTAGTGTTTATTTAAATCGTCATTTTTTATGTATTGACTTAAAAAGTTTTTTTGCCAGTTGTGAATGTTTAGAACAAAACTTAGATCCCTTTAAAGTGCCTTTAATAGTTGCTAATGAGAATCAAGGCATGGGAGCTATAACTTTAGCTGTTACACCCTATTTAAAAAAATTAGGTATTCCATCTCGTGGCAGACTTTATGAAATACCTAAAAATATTAAATACAAAATAGTTAAACCTCATATGAGCTTATATATTAAAAAAAGCACAGAAGTTGTAAATACTTATTTAAAATATGTATCTAGTGAAGATTTACATATATATTCTATTGATGAATGTTTCTTAGATGTAACAGATTATTTAAAAATGTATAACAAAACTGATTATGAATTAGCCATCGAAATATTAAAAGACATTAGAGAAAATATTGGTTTATATGCAACTTGTGGAATAGGACCTAATATGTTAATGGCAAAAGTTGCAATGGACACCGAAGCAAAACATAATGATGACTTTATAGCTAAATGGACTTACGATGATATTCCTAAAAAATTATGGTCTATCTCTCCTTTATCTAAAATGTGGGGTATTGGCCCTAGAATGGAAAAAAAGCTAAATAGACTCGGAATATATAGCATTAAAGACTTAGCTTACTACGATCGTTATAAATTAAAAGATAAATTTGGCGTAATCGGAGCTGAACTTTGGAATCACGCTAATGGTATAGATATGTCAAGAATTAAAGATTTTGAAAAAGTTAAAGAAAAATCATATTCTCATAGTCAAGTACTATTTAAAGATTATAATGGTGAAAACATTAAAATAATTATTCGTGAAATGGTTGAAGTCTTATGTGCCAAACTAAGAAAAAACAATAAAAGCACATCTATTATAGGCTTTGGTTTAGGATATTCTAAAAGTATTGGTGGTGGATTCTACCATAGTATTAAGCTTAACCACCCTACTGATAATGTTGAAGAAATATTAAAAGTATGTCTTATGATTGAAGATAAATTTTATGAAGATCTTCCTATTCGAAAAGTAAGCATATCATATAGTTCCCTTAGCGATAAAGAAGGTATTCAACTAAATATTTTTGAATCATTAAAAGATATAGAAGAAAAAACATTTTTAAATAATACAATTGATGAAATCAAAAATAAATTTGGGAAAAATGCTATTCTAAATGCTTCTGCTCTTTTAAGTGATTCTACTATTATTGAAAGAAATGGCAAGATTGGAGGTCATAATGCATGAATTTTGATCGTGGGTTTATAAAATGGCAACCATTTAATTCTGTAATACCAAATAAAGAAGTCCTAAATAATATTAAAAAACACGAACATATTTCTAAGCCTACTCTTTTCCCAGAAGAAATAGAAAAACTAAATAAAGAATTAATGGATGCCTACTATTCTCATAATTTAATTAAACTAACTATATATGAAGAAAATAAAATAAAAAAATATGAATCAACAATTACCAAAATAAATAGTAGTAATAATACAATTCATTTAAAAAATAATAAAACAATTTATTTTAGTCAAATAATTAACATTCAGAATATTTAAAAAGTATATTTCAATAATAAAAACACTTAACCTCAACATAGATTAAATGTTTAAAATCTAATATCAAATACTTAGCAAGAAAAGTTAAGTATTTTTATTTATTTTAAGTTTTCTAATTTGATTTTATATACATAATAATAAACCCAATTATGATACAAAAGAGTTGCATGGCTATGCCATTTATATAAAGGTGGATTATCAGGATTATCATCCTTATAATAATTCTTAGGAGGCAAGATATCTAATCCTTTATTAATATCTCTACGATACTCTTTATCTAAAGTATATAAATCATACTCAGCATGTCCTGTTAAAAAGATTTTACTTCCATCTTTGCTCTCAACAATATAAGGTCCAGAATCATTAGATTTACTAGTAAGAATCAAATCATCTCTTGTCATAATATCATTTTCTATTAAACTACAATAACGTGATTGAGGAATCAGAAATATATCATCAAAGCCTTTAACTAAAAGAGTTTCTTTTAAAATATAATGTTCATATAACCCCGAAAGCTTTTCGGGAAGATTTGATCTATTTACTCCGTAAAAATATTGCATTCCAAATTGAGAAGCCCAACATAAAAATATAGTTGAACCTACATTAGTTTTAGTATATTTAAAGAATTCTTTTAACTCCTCTATATAATCTATATTATGGTAAGGGATATGTTCCAAAGGAGCTCCAGTAATAATAATTCCATCATAATATTTATTTTTTATTTCACTAAAAGAATGATAATATTTTTTATAATAATCGACTTTATCTAAATCCGCTATTTTAGTATCTAAATAAATAAAATCTAAATCTATTTGAACTACGGGATTATCAAGCGCTATCATAAGTTGTCTTTCAGTATCCTCTAAAGTGGGCATAATATTAAGTATTCCAATTTTAACATTTGGTAGGCTAGGATTAATTTCACTTATGAAATCAATATCGTTTTTTAACTTTTCTTTTAATTCTAAAGGCTTATCTAAATAAAGAGCCATAAAATTCACCTCTTAAATATTATTATATCAAATTTTATTCGTTTCCGCTAAAAATATATGTCAATGAATGTCAATTGGATTACTAGATAATTTTAAAATCAAATCATAATCATCATCAATAGCCATTTTATTTTTCTTAATCATTCCACATTTTCTACATTTATAAATTATTTTTAAAGTATCCTTTTTACCTTTTTCTATTCCAACAGCATCCAAAACACCTAAGCAAGCACAAGCTCTATCTCCGGGGTTTATATCAACGTGTTTACTAGATAAACAATAAGGGCAATGGTCTCTCGCTGTATACTCTAAAGTTTTTACATTTTTACCACAAACATTACACAAAAATTCTTCATCAATCATTTTAAACTTTTTATTATCCATTAGTTTTTTTCCATTCCTTTAAAGCTATAAGCATTTCTTCCGTTATAAGTTTATTACGAGGATTATCATTAATCGTCTTTTTAAGTAATTTTTTCACATTATTTAAAGGTACATAAAAAAGATGAAAATCCCCCGCTGTTTCTTGATCATC
>CANDSI010000105.1 GCA_947388575.1 uncultured Mycoplasma sp. | reverse complement strand
ATTTTATATTTATTATTTCCTTTAATAAATTTATTAACAGGATTAATGACAAGGTTTAATATATTTCCCTTAACAATTGGAGTAGCGGTCAGAATAGCTTTGCTTATATATATACTTTTTTATGTTTTATTTATATCAAAATCAAAGTATAAAAAATCAACATTAATATATTATGTATTACTATTTTTATTCTGCATAGTTTATTTTATAACAAAGCCTAATTTTTTTACTTTAAGAGTCTTATATCATGAATGTAACTTTTTATTTAAATTTATGTATTATCCAATTTTATTTTTTGGATTATTAAATATATTTGATGAAAATACATACGAGGGAAATAAATGGAAGAAAATAATGTTATTCAATATAATATTTTATATTATTTTTATCATTATACCAATAATTACTAAAACAAGCTTCAATGCTTATGTAAGAGAAGGAATAGGATTTTCTGGATGGTTCTATGCAGCAAATGAATTAGGACCTATATTATTGATGCTATTTCCTGTGTTATTTATATTATTAGAAAAACATAAGTTAATGTATATTTTATTATCGACACTAGCTATATTTTCTATTTTAGCAATTTCTACAAAAGTTAGTAGCCTTGGTTTAGGTTTAATATTAATATTTTATTTTGTATTATATTTGTTTAAGAAAAGGAAAACATTAAATAAAATGATATTAATACTAAGTATAATTACATTTGCTTTATTATATTCAAATTATGGGAAAGAATTATATTATAAACTAGAGTGTTATAACGCAAATGTTATACCTGAAAAAGTTGTGCCAAATAAAAAGCCTATTATAAATATAAACCCGAATAATAAAGATGAAGGTATCGATAATGAAAATAATGATATTCTTAGTTTAATTCTAAGTAACAGAAATAAAAAAGTTATTACAATTAATAAAGATTATAAAACAAGTTCTATTATAAATAAACTTTTTGGTTTAGGATTTTATAATCTTGAAAAAGACGAAGTATTTATTATTGAGATGGACTTTCTTGATTTATTTTACCATTATGGAATAATAGGATTACTATTATTTCTGTACCCATTCTTTTATATGATGTATCAATTTTTTATTAGTATTAAAAATAAAACATTAAAAATAAATATAAATCTGATATATTCAATGTTTATTTTTTGTTTGATAATGGGCATAAGTTTTGTGGCAGGACATATTATAGGGTCACCTGCAGTTTCTTCCTTTTTAGTTATATATGCTATACATATTTGTTATATGATTAATAAAAATGTTTTTAAAGAAAAAAGGAGTAATAAAAGTGAAATTTAGTATTATTATGCCAACATATAATGATTCAGAAAGTATAACAGAAACCTTAGAAAGCGTAATATCACAAGATTATTCTAATTGGGAATTATTAATATCAGACGATGGATCAACAGATAATACAAAAGAAGTTATAGAAAGTTTTATTAAAAAGCATAAAGAAAAAAGAATCAAATATTATTATCAAGAAAATCAAGATCAATTAAATGCCTTGTTAAATATTTCTGACAAAATAACAGGGGATTATGTTTATATTCTTCATTCAGATGATTTATTTGTGGATAAAAATGTCTTAACCAAAGCAAATAATTATTTAAGTAATAGTAAAGCTGACGCTATTATCTCAAGCCCCATTGTAATAGATAAAAATGGTAAAATTACAGGAATTCAAAAAGTAAAAAAATATAAAAGAAAAAAATATATTTTAGCATTACAACTATTATGGCTTGGTAGAAATTATTATATTGATTTTGCTTTTCACAAAAAAACTAGTTTTTTAAACAATGTGAAAAATAATTATTTAATGTGGAACTTTCCATTTTGGTTAAATATTAATGAAGAAATAAACATGCTTGACGTAAAAAATGTAGACTTTTCATTTTTTAAATATCGTATCTTTGAAGGTAACTACATAAATAATGAAATAGGAAAGTTAAATGTTATTAATGGAGAATTAAGAACAGCCATTAACTTAATGAAACATTATGAAATTCCATTATACAAAGTCCAATACTTAATATTTAGAATATTAAATAAAATGAGATTAAATTATATACCAATATATCAAAAAAAAGAGACTAAAGATAAAGCGAAAATTATAAGATTTATTATTAATAAAAGGTTTCCTGAAATTAACAATAGATTTTTAAAATCTTTACTATCATTCTATGAAAAAAACAATACTAGAGAAATAGTCATAGACAAAATAAATCCAAAAGATTTTATATATTATGGTAAAGATATGCGTAAATTCAACAACGATTTATTAAATAATAAATTATCAAATATTTATGATAAAATCTTAGACGAGATGGAAAAAGGATTTAATAAAATAATTGTCCAAGATGAAGAAGCCAAAGAAAAAATGATTATAATAACTAAGTTTTTATGTATTGAACCTTTCGTTACAATTGAATTGGCCTAATAATAGGCTTTTTTAATTGCAAGCTAAAATTTATTATGTTAAAATATAAACAAAGAGTGGAGGAAGTATGAAGAAAGAAAATCAAATCCCTAAAAAGATTCACTATGTTTGGGTTGGAGGAAATGAAAAACCAAAAGATATAAAAAAGTGTATGAACTCATGGAAAGAGCATCTAAAAGGCTATGAAGTTATAGAATGGAATGAATCTAACTTTGATATGGAGTCGCACCCATTTTTAAAAGAAGCATATAAAGCAAAAAAGTGGGCCTATATTAGTGATTATATTAGAGCATATGTAATTTATAATGAAGGTGGAATTTATTTAGATACAGATATTATTTTACTAGACAATTTTGACAAATTTTTAAAGCATGAAGCTTTTGTTGGTTTTGAAAATGATGAGCATCCTTTTACTGCCGTTTTTGGAGCTAAACCAAAACATCCACTAGTAAAAAAAATGTTAGACTATTATGATAAACTAGAAACATATAAATTTGATTTTTCAAGTAACAATACTATATCAGTGTCAGATATATTAATTAAAGAATATGGATGCAAAACTGGCAATAAATATCAAGAATTAAAAGATGGGATAATAGTTTATCCAGATAATATTCTGTGTAATCCATCTAAAGAATCAGTGGCGATTCATATATTTACTGGAACCTGGTTAGGAAACAAAAAGTCAATAAAATACAAAATAATTAAATTTTTAAAATTAAATATTAATAACAGGAAAAAAGCTGAATGGTATAAAAAACATATATCTAGAAAGTAAGGACAAATATGAAAAAAATAGCAATTTTAGGATTACATTTAAATTATGGTGGTGTTGAACAAACAATTATAAATCAGGCCAATATGCTAGCAAGTAATTATGAAGTTGAGCTAGCTATAACTTATAAGCTACTTGAAAAGCCAGCTTTTAATATAAATGAAAATGTTAAAATAATATATTTAACAGATAAAAAGCCAAATCGAGAAGATTTTAAAAAATATGTAAAAGAAAAAAAATTATTGAAGGCATTTAAAGAAGGTTTAAAAAGTTTAAATATATTGTATCAAAAGAAAAAAACAATGAAAGAATATATTAAAAGTTGCAATGCAAACATAATTATTTCTAGTCGAGTTGAAATTGCTGAAATATTAAGCAAAAATAAACCCAAAAATACAATTGCTATAACAGAAGAACATTGTCACCATAATAACAATAAAAAATATATCCGAAAATTAAAAAAAGCTTGCAGAAAAATAGATTATATAGTAGCGGTTTCTAAAGAACTAAGAGACTTTTACCAAAAAGAGATTAATAATATTAAGTCTATTTGGATTCCGAATTCTCTTAATTATTGGCCATCAACAAAGTCTAAATTAAATAATAAAAATTTAATATCGATAGGCCGTTTGTCTCCAGAAAAAGGTTATTTAGATTTAATAGATGTCTTTAAAACTATATATAACAAAGATAAAGAATTTCATCTAGACATTATTGGTGATGGTATAGAATATGAGAAATTAAAAAAGAAAATTACAGATTTAGATTTAGAAAATGGAATTACATTATGGGGATTTAAAGATAGAGAATTTATAAACAAAAAACTAAAAGAATCAAGTTTATATTTAATGTGTTCCAAAGAAGAATCTTTTGGTATAGTACTTATTGAAGCTGGTTCATTTGGCATACCTGAAATAGCGTTTGATAGTGCTCAAGGCGCAAATGAAATAATTATAAATAATAAAACAGGTTATCTAATTCATAATAGAGACAAAGATAAAATGGCTAACAAAACAGTTGAGTTAATTAATGATAAGAATAAGCTTAATGAATTTGGCAAAAACGCTAGGGATAAAGCCGAAGAATATACATTTGACAACATTAAAAATAAATGGTTAGAATTTATAACTAATATAATAGAAGAAAAAGAAAATAATTTATTTAAATATTTTGATAAAATGTATACAAAAGAAAGCAAGGAATTTTACAAAGTTGTTGCAAAAAATCTTCAAACAAAAGAAAGAATGTTTATTGTAACTGCCAATCCAGAAACTTTTACATATGGAACAAAAGAAAAGGAATTTAATAAGCTATTACTAGATAAAAATACAACTTTAATACCTGATGGCATAGGAATAGTAAAAGCAGCTAAAATCTTAAAATATGATGTTAAAGAAAGAATAACAGGAATAGATTTAGCAAATGAACTTTTAAAATTAGCAAATGAGAATAAATATAAAATTGCTATTTTGGGAGCGACAGAAGAAGTAATTAATAAGCTAAAAAATGTGTTATATGATAAGTATGCTAATATTAATATAGTAAAAATAGAAAATGGTTATATAAAAAATAAAGATAATTTTTTTGAAGAAATATCAGAATTAGAACCAGATATTTGTTTAGTTGCTTTAGGAATACCAAATCAAGAAAAAATAATATATAAAC
>CANDSI010000104.1 GCA_947388575.1 uncultured Mycoplasma sp. | reverse complement strand
CTTTATTAACTGGGCAAAAGAACACGATATTCCAGTAGGTCCAGGCAGGGGCTCTGGTGCAGGAAGCATTGTTGCATATTCTCTTGGAATAACTGAGCTTGACCCGATTGAACACAATCTCTTGTTTGAAAGATTCTTAAATCCTGAAAGAATAACCATGCCCGATATTGATATAGATTTTGAATATACAAAAAGAGGAGAAGTTATTGATTATGTACGTATGCGTTATGGTGAAGAAAATGTCGCACCAATAATGACTTTTGGAACACTTGGAGCCAAACAAGTAATTAGGGATATTGGAAGAGTATTAGATATACCACTTGATTTAATAGATAAGTTTGTTAAAGAGTTAGATGCTAAATTAAGTTTAAAAGGAAATTTAGAATTAAAACACGTTAAAGACTTTGTTAACAATTACAGAGAAATAAAGAATTTATATGAAATAGCATATCACTTAGAGGGCTTAAAAAGACATATTTCCACGCACGCTGCAGGAGTAGTCATATCAAGTGTACCTTTAGACAGTGTTATTCCAATTTATTATAATGGCGAATTTATTATGACAGGTCTTACTATGGAATATTTAGAAGATCTAGGCTTACTTAAAATGGATTTTTTAGCTTTAAGAAATTTAACAATTATTGCCAATGTCTTAGAGTTAATAAAAGCAAATACAAACAAAGTATTAGATTTAAATAGAATTAATATGAGTGATCAAAATATTTTTGAGCTATTTAGTAAAGGAGATACAGAAGGAATATTCCAATATGAAAGTAGTGGAATGAGAAATCTTATGTTAAAATTAAAACCAACTAGTTTTTCTGATTTGGTCGCATCTGTTGCTTTATTCAGACCTGGATCTATGAACCAAATAGATACGTTTATCGTTCGTAAATATGGGAAGGAAAAAATAACTTATTTACATCCAGATTTAGAGCCAATTTTAAAAGAGACATATGGCATAATAATATATCAAGAACAAGTAATGCAAATATTAGTTAAAATTGGAGGATATAGTTATGCCGAGGCTGATATCATAAGAAGGGCAATGTCTAAGAAAAAACAAGATATTATATTAAATGATAGAGAGCATTTTATAAAAGAGGCAGTAAAAAAAGGATATGAAGAAAATATTGCCAAAGGTATATATGATTTAATAATACCATTCGCAGGTTATGGCTTTAATAAATCTCATTCCGTATCTTATGCTTTAATAGGTTATCAAATGGCTTATTTAAAAACAAAGTTTCCAATGTATTTTATCACAAATCTTTTAAATATGAGCATGGGAAGTATTATAAAAACTAAAGAATATATTGATGAAGCAAGAAAAAAAGATATAACAATAATAAAGCCAGATATAAATATTAGTAAAAATGAATATTTAATTAAAGATAATTCTTTAGTATTACCACTATCAAGCATAAAAAACTTAGGAATTAATGCTTCCACTGAAATATTAAAAGAAAGAGAAGAAAATGGTTTATATAAAGATTATTTAGATTTTGTAACCAGAATATATGGTAAAAGTGTTAATAAAAAAACAATCGTATCATTAATAGATGCAGGAGTATTAGATAGTTTTAAATTAAGTAAAAAGACAATGGTGGAAAATTTAGATATAGCAATAAATTATGCCGATTTAGTAAGCAATTTAGATGCATCATTCTGTATTGCGCCAACACTTGAAATAAAAGAAGAATATAGTGAAGAAATCTTAAGGATAAAAGAGTATGAATCTTATGGCTTTTATGTAAGTAATCACCCAGTCAGTAAATATAATGATAAAACTATTGTGAAATTAAAAGATGTAGAGAATTTTTTTGACAAACATATAAAATGTGTAGTTTTAGTAGAAAGAATAAAAACTGTAAAAACCAAAAAAGGGGATAATATGGCATTTATAACAGCAAGTGATGAAACTGATACAAGTGACTTTGTAGTATTTCCTCTAGCATATTATATGATTACAAATTTGCGTATTGGTGATATAATAACTTTACAAGGAAAAGTAACAAAAAGATTTAGTGAATATCAAATAAACATTGATTTTTTAAATAAAATAAATGAGGAAGAATAATATGAATAAAACATATCGAAACATCGTATTTGTAGGTTTTACTGATGAAGAAAAGAGTAAAATAAAAGTTAATGATGCAAGAGAATTAAAAGAAAAATGGAATATTATGGCTTCCCATTTGAAAAGATTTCCTTATGTTTTATTTTTAGAAAATATGGAAGATGCTTTAAGACATCAAGGATTTATAGTTTTTATTAAATATAAAGATGGTTTTGAAGAAAAAATTAATAAAAAATATAGAAGTCTTAGTGGGAAATACTATCATGTTATAGTATGTATTGAAGAAAAGAATCTTAGAAATAACTTAAAAATAGATACAATAATAAAAGAAAGATTATATGATGAGAAAATTAACCGAGACTTAAACTCTTGGTATTATAGCTATCTAAAAGAAGAGAATAGAAAAAAAGAACTTGAGAAAAAAATAAAGATGAATCCTAAAAAAGGAGAAATAGCTGTAGCATTAAAAGACTATATTGGAAATAAAGGAAGTTTTTCTGCGAAGGAAATTAAAGAACATTTTAATATTCCACTTAGAACAGCTCAAAGATACATTAATTATATGAATGAGATTTTTGAAAATGCCAATTATGATGCTAAAACTAAGACATGGACAAGAAAATAAGCAAGTACAAAATATGGAATAATTTAAGCGAATAAGAGGGGGCTCTTATTTTTTTGTGGCGCGCACTATAGATTTTTTGTTTTGCGATAAGCAAGTTTAAAAATATTGTGCTAAAATGAAATCATGAAAGGAGAAAAAAGAATTAAATGCCAAAAATAAGGCAAAAGATATCTAGAGTCAAAGAAAGGGTAACTTCCATTACTAAAAAGTACAACTTAAAATCATTTTCTTTAACTACGAAGGACCAGTTAGAAATAATTACTAAGTTGGAGAAATTAACAAACACAAAAGTTAGAGATATTTTAATAGATAAAAAGATATTATCATTATTTAGAAATACATCTGCTTTAAATGTAAAAAGTAGAGAGATTTTCCGTAATACAGGTACCTTAAGATTAGGTATTTTTGATACTTATGATTTAGATATTTTATTATCAAAACTACAACCTGTATCTTTAGAAGAATTAAAAAATATTTTAAAAATCGACTTTAGTAATAGTTTTAAATATACGAGTGTGATTGATTTTCTTTTAAATGAAGATATAAAATATCGTGATTGTAGTGATAAAAGCCTATGGGATAATGTCTTATATGCTTATTATTTGGGTTATTATAAGTGTTATTATCCATTAGAGTTTTATAAAGTGTTCTTTGAAATTGAAGATTATTACTTAAATGATAAAGTAATAAATAAAGGTTATGAAGCTGTAAAATCAAGAATTTTAGAGTTAAATGATGTTGCTATTGAAACAGAAATTATTCCTAGGAAAAAAAGTATTAATGAGATTGCTGAAGAAGAAGGATTAGAAATAGTATTAGAAATTCTAGCAAGAAACATTAATATTGAGATTCAAACTAAAGAAATATCAGAATATTGCCAGGTAATAATAAAAAGAGAAGAAAACAAGTTACTTATTATAATTAATGAAAGGAAAGGTGTCTAGTAAATGGAAAAGATTAAAAATTTATATAATTCAAGATTATCGCTACTTGGAGCAAAACCAGGAGTAGGAAAAGTAGATTTTGCGATAAATTTAATTCAAGAGTTAGCTATCAAAAATAATAAAAGTATTTTGTTTTTTGGGTTTGATGGTCCTGCAAACTGGTACATAGAAACTTTTTTAGCAAGTATGTTAAATGTTAATTATAGATACTTAGAAAAATATGTTGAGCCATTAAAAGTGAGCAGAGATTATAATATAGCTAAAATAAAGGAAGATGAGTATTTTAAAGCATTAGAAAAATTATATAAAAGTGAAATTTATATGCATAACAAAACAAGTTATTTTCCAAATGGTATTTTAGATTATATTAAATATTTTAAGAGTGAGTATAATTTAGATTTAATTGTAATAGATAATTTAGAAATATTAAATAATATGTATGGTTGTGAAAATGAAGAAGATTTAGAAATATTAATTCAAAAACTAGAGAAATTCTCTTTTGAACAAAATGTTCCTATTTTAATACTTACCTCGCTAGATTATAAAAAATCATTTATAAAAATAAACCTTTTAGATAACTTTAAATATAGTGAAAATATTTTAAAATATTTTAATGTTATTTCATTGTTAGATTCAGATTATATTACGAGTAAAAAAATTGTTTATAAAGAATTATATATTATAAAAGATAATAAAGTAGATAAATTAAATATAAAACATAATCGGGAAACTAAACAAACGGAAGTTGTAGAAATAGAGATTGAAAATTAAATAACAATAAAATAAAAAAAGGAGAAGATTAAAAATGATAAAAGTTATTTTAAATGAAATAAAAGAAATTAGATTATGTTGGGATTGGGCGCAAGCTATTATTCCTATAAAATATGTGAGAAAATTAGAGTTTGCTGGTTTAAAAAATAAATTACCTAAAAGTGGTTATGAATGTGATTATGTTTTCTTAAAAATAGATTTAGAGTTTTTAAAAAATAATAATTATTATACAGGTAATAGCCTAGATTACTATCGCGAAAATAATATCTCTTATGACAGCAAAGAGACTATATATGAATCATTAGAAAATTTTAATGTATGGGATATTGAAATAATATATAAAGATAATACAAGAACTTTATTAAATCTCCCATATAAGCCTAAGTCTGATGCATGGAGTAAAAATTTGTGGGAACAGCATCAAGAACAAGATAATATTATTAAAATGTTATGGATAACACCAAATATGACAAAGGAAATAAGGAAAGGAA
>CANDSI010000103.1 GCA_947388575.1 uncultured Mycoplasma sp. | reverse complement strand
ATTCATTTTAAAAGTGAGGATTATGATACAGCACTTAAAGAAGTAGTTGAAATAGTACAAAGCTATAATATTGAAAAAATAGCCTTAGGGTTACCTAAAAATATGAACAATTCTTATGGGTTTGCTAGTGAACGTAGTTTAAAATTTAAAGATAAATTAGAAAAACTAGTAAATATTCCGATCATTTTAATAGATGAAAGATTAAGCACAGTTGAAGCAGAAAATATTTTATTAAATGCTGATATAAGTCGTGAAAAAAGGAAGAAGATAATTGATGGAGTAGCGGCAGAGATAATTTTAGAAACATTAATAAAGAAAGAGGAAAATTAATGAATAACGAGAGTGAGCGTTATTTTACAGTAAGTGACGCTAATGGTAAAACTATTGAATATGAAATTTTATTTACATTTGATTCAGATGAAACAAAAAAGAGTTATATAGTTTTTACAGACAATAATAAAGATAAAGATGGCAGCATTATAACATATGCAGCTACGTACGATAAAGATGGCGAAAAGCTTGAGTTAAGAGATATTGAAACTGAAAAAGAATGGAATTTAATTGAAACTATATTATCTCAGATCGAAGAAAAAACAAGTGGAGAATAAAGAGGATTTTTAATGAAAAAGAAGTTAATAATAATTATTAGTATAATAATAGCAATTATAGCTATTTTGATTGGATTATATTTTTATGGTTTAACCCCTGTATCTAAAAGTAATGAAGTAAAACTTTTCACTATTACATCAGGCACAGGAAAAATGGATATAATAAATAATTTAAAAAAAGAAGGCTTAATAAAGAGTAAAATATCTTCTTATATATATATTATTTTCAATCGCGATTTAAATTTACAAGCGGGTAATTATGAGATAAGTCCAAATATGAGTTTAAAAGAAATTTTAGATAAAATAAATGATGGCAAAGTAAAAGAAGAGAAAAATCAAAATACTTTTAGTATTACCTTTGTAGAAGGAAAAAGATTTCCATATTATGCAGGAAAAATAGGCGAAGCAACTGGCAAAACTAAAGAAGAAGTAATCACCGAATTAAGCGACAAAGAATATTTAAAAGAATTAATAAACAAATACTGGTTTTTAACCGATGCTATCTTAGACGATAAAATATATTATCCATTAGAAGGATATTTATTCCCAAGCACTTATGAATTTTATAATAATAGTAGTGTAAAAGATATAGTAAAAGTAATGCTAGATACTTTTGGCAATAAATTAAAAACATATGAAGAAAAAGTAAATAATTCTAAATATAATATTCATGAAATTTTAACTTTAGCAAGTATTGTTGAATTAGAAGGTGCAGGATCTGATGACCGAGCTGGTGTCGCAGGAGTATTTTATAATAGATTAAAAGATAATTGGAGTTTAGGTAGTGATGCAACAACTTATTATGCTGCTAAAGTCGAATTTAGCGAAAGAGACTTATATATAAAAGAAATAAATGAAGTAAACGCTTATAATACAAGGCCACAAGCTATGGCTGGTAAACTTCCAGTAGGGCCTATTTGTTGTCCTAGTATTGCATCACTAATCGCAACAATAAATCCAGAAGAACATGATTATTATTACTTTGTCGCAGATAAATATAAGAAAACCTATTTTACCAAAACAGGTTCTGAACATGAAAATAAAGTAAATGAACTTAAAGCTTCTGGCTTATGGTACACATATAATAAATAAAGTACATTAAAAAATAAATTAAAAAAGTACTTAAAGGAGAAATGAATTTTGAAAGAATTAATACTTGAAATGGAAAGTTATGCCTCCGAGCATAATGTCCCAATAATTGAAAAAGAATCTATAACTTTTATTATGAAATATATAAAAGCAAATAATATAAAGAGCATATTAGAAATAGGAAGTGCTATTGGCTATTCTAGTATTTTAATGGCAAGTGTAGCACCTGAAGTAACAGTAACCACTATTGAAAGAGATAATGCTAGATATATGGAATGTGTAAAAAATGTTAAAAAATGCAATTTTGACCAAAAAATAAATGTTGTATTCCAAGATGCTTTGGAGGTTAATTTAACTAATACATCTTATGATATGATATTTATAGATGCTGCCAAAGGGCAATATCAAAAGTTTTTTGAAAAGTTTAAATATTTCTTAAAGCCAAATGGTGTAATAATTACCGATAATTTAAAATTTCATGGTAATGTTGGCAAATCCCAAGAGATAGAGTCTAAGAATCTAAGAGGCTTAGTTAGCAAAATAGAGGACTATATAGAATTTTTAAAAAGCAATAATGAATTTGATACCAATTTTTATGATGTTGGTGATGGCTTGTCAGTAAGTGTGAAAAAAGATGATAAAAAATAATAATCTAGTATTAGTAACTAATAATGAAATAGTTGAAACTTTAAAAAATAAATGTCCAGAAAGTAGAATTACTTTCCTTTTTCCAGTTAAAGATTTTTGTGTAGGAATGCCTTGTTTTGAAATAGAAGAAATAAAAGAAGAAGGATATATATATATTAATCGAATATTAGATAAAGAAGGAATTAATAATTTTAAAGAGTTATTAAAAAAATTACCTAGCAACATAAAAGGAATTGTATTTGATGATATAGGAATATTAAATATTTTGTTAGAAACTAAAAGTAAGTTAACTAAAATATTATTTTTAAGTCATTCTAATTGTAATTATGAAACTATAAATTCATTTTTAGAATATGCTGATAGTGTAGTTATTTCAACCGATATTACCAAAAAAGAAACAGAAGAAATTCTAAAGAAAGCAATTAAACCTCTAGTTTTATATGCATTCGGTCATGTAGCAATTATGTATTCTAGAAGAACTTTATTAACTAATTATAACAATCACTTTAAAACAAATATAGAAAAAGAAACAACTTTAGAAGAAAGTATTAGTAAAAAAAGTGTCAAAGCTATTGAAAACAATTATGGAACAATGATTTATACCAATGAACCATTTAACAATTTAGCTTTACAAAATTCTAGTAATATTTTCTACAATCTTATTAATACATTATTTATACCAACCGAAGATATTATTAAAATATTAAACAATAATAATGACAATTTTGAAAATAAATATCCATACAAATATTTAAGTGAAGAAGAAACCATATTCAGAATAAAGGAGGAAAGACCATGATAGAGTTACTTGCTCCTGCGGGCAATTTAGAACGTTTAAAAATAGCTTATCTTTATGGTGCTGATGCTTGTTATATTGGTGGTTATCGTTTTTCACTACGTGCCAATGCTATAAATTTTAGCAATAGTGAATTAAAAGAAGCTTGTGAATTCGCGCATAACTTAAATAAAAGAGTATATGTCACAGTTAATATTGTTTTACACAATAAAGATTTAGAGGGGTTAAAAGAATATTTAAGTGAGTTAGCGGATATTGGAGTAGACGCTATAATTATAAGCGATATCGCAGTCATTAAAATAATTAAAGAGAATAATATTCCTTTAGAGGTTCATATTTCAACTCAAGCGAGCACATTAAATGCGGAGGCAGCTTTATTTTATAAAAAGTTAGGAGCTAAGCGAGTAGTATTAGCAAGAGAAGCAAATAGAGAAGATATTAAAGATATTAAAGATAAAACAGGTTTAGATTTAGAAGGATTTATTCAAGGAGCTATGTGTACTAGTTTTAGTGGCAAATGTGTATTATCAAATGTCTTTACCAATCGTGATGCTAATCGAGGAGGATGTGCCCAAATATGCCGTTGGACTTTTGATATCGAAAATGAGAGAGAACCTTTTAGTATGACGCCAAAAGATTTAAATATGGCTAAATATATAGAAGATATGATAAATATAGGTGTAAATTCTTTTAAGATTGAAGGTAGAATGAGATCAGTTTATTATATAGCAACTATTATATCTGAATATCGTAAAATAATTGATAAAATAAAAATGCATAATTTAAAGTTAAACGACATACTATATTCTAATGACATCATGAATAGATGTGCAAATAGAGAAAGCGCTCCTCAATTTTATGACAAATTTCCAAGTGATAAAGAACAATATTATTTAGGAAGGGCTGAGGAGTCAAATCAAGACTTTTTAGGAATAGTATTAGAAAGTAGTGATAATGAAATATTACTAGAACAAAGAAACTATTTTAAAATAGGAGATGTAGTTGAATTTTTTGGTCCAAATATGGAACCATTTACTTATACTATAACTAAAATATATAATGAAAATCATGAGAATATCGACATAGCTAGACATCCAAGAATGCTAACATATTTAAGTGGTTTACCAAAAATGTCAAAAGGATCTATGATGCGATTAAAAGTATTTGACAAAAGTGACTATTTGTAGTATCCTTTTGTAAGTGCAAATTTTATTTGAGGTGAAGAAGAATGAAAAAAGAAAATAAAGTAGTAATGACTCCCGAGGGTTATTTAGAGCTAGAAGCGGAGTTAAATGATTTAAAACAAAATAAAAGACCTGAGGTTATAGCAACTTTAAAATATGCTAGAAGTCTAGGGGATTTATCTGAAAATGCTGACTATGATGCAGCACGCAATGAACAAGCGCAATTAGAAAGCAGAATTAAAGAATTAGAATACAAATTAGAACATTGCGAAATAGTTGATAATAAAGATAAAAATGTTGCTAATGTTGGTTCTACAATCGTTGTTGAGTATGAACCTGGAGATGAAGAAGAATTTAAACTTGTTGGTTCATTAGAGGCTGATGCTTTTAATAATAAAATTTCCAATGAGTCTCCAATTGGCAAAGCTGTAATAGGTCATAAAGCAGGAGAAACTATATCAGTTGAAAGTCCAAATGGTTCTTATGAAGTTTTGTTAAAAAGTGTTAAATAGAGGGAATAAATATGACAAGTGTGGAAAATGAGTCCGAAATACCCGAGCTGTTAGAAATACCCGAGCAGAATTTAAGGTTAATAAATGAAATAAACCCTTACTTTCAAAAAAAAGGAGATT
>CANDSI010000102.1 GCA_947388575.1 uncultured Mycoplasma sp. | reverse complement strand
ATTTTACAACATTAAAAGAAGATATAGTTAAAATAGATGATCCTTTAATTACACATATTACACTATGTTATGATTCTGATACATCTATGGTAGATTTATCATCTGCTGTAAAAGCATTTAATAAGTTTGATAATAAGGGCTATTTTATAGCAAATATAGAACCGTTTATAGAAGATGAAATATCTGCAGAGTTTTTTACAATACTGAATAAAGTAAAAGCAATAATAGTTTATTTTAGTGATGATAGTAAGATGGAATATGGTATTACTTGGAGTTCACCATTTAATAAGATAAGTGAT
Organism: uncultured Mycoplasma sp.; assembly: GCA_947388575.1. The sequence goes on along the minus strand of CANDSI010000102.1, from coordinate 4,719 downwards.
GATATGTATATAATGTTATTTGAAACAAATAATGGAGAATACTATCTAGAGAATTCTAAATCTTAGAGTTCTTTTTTTCTGCTTTGACTTCTAGGTAGCGGGATTTAAGAAAAATTCTTATTTAAAATATTATTAGAGTTATTAAGTAACTCTAGCAAGTGATTATTCATAACTTATTTCGAGTATATACAACTTAAATTAAAAAGTAATATAATTAAGTTGAAATAAGTTAAATTCACTAAATTTCTTGTATTATGAGAGAATTTAATAAATTTTAAAGAAAGGTGGTTTAAAGTATGATAAGAACTTCAATAAATACAGTTAGTGATGAAGAATTTGATAAAATAGTATTTCCTTTTGATGAAGCTATAACAAAGTATATTGATAATCTTATAAATGATTATATTGCTTATTACTTAGCTATGGGGTATAAAATGAGTGCAATATGGAATTCATCATTAGAAACACATTGTAATTCTTCGATTGGAAATTTAACTGATATAAATAATTTCGATTATGATGCGATTAAAGAAATTTTAGAGAAAAAATATGGTTTAAAAATAATAAATGATGAACAACTAGAAATTGAAGAAATAAAAAAATAACTATCGAAACAAGAAATAGTTATTTTTTGTTGGTTTTTTTTAATTGTTTTAAATCTTCTTCGCTTAAGTTTCTTAAAGCAAATTCGATACACTCATTTAATAAGCGATTAACTGATATATTAGTTTGTTTTGATAATTCGCTGATTTTATTCATAGTATATTGCTTTAATCTTATGGTTTTTAATATACTTTGTTCTTCGTTTAAATTAGGTAAAGTAAATTTTTCCATTGTTGCACCTCCTAATATTAGTATCACTTCTATAACTAGATTATAAAATTATGTATTACTTTTTGTAAGTTACACAAATTGCTGTACAAAAAGAAAAATTGTGATATAATTATAAGTAAAAAGGAGTGAGTTTATATATGATTAAATGTAAAGAATGTGGTCATCAAATGAGTGAGAGGGCTAAGTTATGTCCTAATTGTGGTGTTGAAAATGATATTGTATTCTGTCCTGAGTGTGATAAACAATTAAGTAGTAAAGCAACTATGTGTCCTAATTGTGGATATGAATTAAAAAAAGTAGGTACACAGGTTCAAAAAAATGGTAAAGATACATTATCATTAGTTGGTATGATTTTGGGGTTTTGTTCAATATTGGCTTGGTTACTTCCTATCTTAGGTTTCCCTTGCACGATAACTGGTATTATATTAAGTGCATGTGGTATGAATTCTAATAAAAAAGGATTTGCTATAACAGGATTAGTATTATCTATTATATTTTTAGTTGTTACGTTAATTAATTCTCTAATTGGTGCTGCAATTGGTGCTGGAATGGTTTCATAAAGGAAGTGAGTAAAAATGGCTTTAATAAAATGTAAAAATTGTAATAATGATATAAGTGATAAAGCAATAAAATGTCCTAATTGTGGTTCTCAAATTAAGAAAGTAACAGAGTTTAATAGTGTTGATGTGGCAGTAATTATTACTTTAGCATTGTATTGTATATATGCACTATTAAATGCTCTATCATTTATTGAAATAGTGTTAGAAGTTGATTTTGTTTGGCAATTATATTTTTTAGCAATAATAATTTATTATATAGGAATTGTGGTATTTTTATGGTTAACGTTATTCTTTAGAAATAAGAAAAAGTTTTTTAATAATAAAATATTGAAGATTATAATGTTTGTATTAATAATTCTAAGTATTATATTTACAAATATAATGCATATTCGCTCTATGTGTTATGATTTTACTTGTTTTAGTGATTTAAATTCTATTATTTCCATTACTTTTAATTTAATAAATGTCATTGCCATACCAATACTTTTATTTGTAGTTTTTAAAGGAAAAGGAAGTGAGTAAAAATGGCTTTGATAAAATGTTCAAATTGTAATAAGAATATAAGTGATAAAGCAGTAAAATGTCCTCATTGTGGTACTCAATTTAAAAAATTAGAAAATCAAAATAAAATTACAATAGTTAAAATTTTTGTTATTATTGGCTTGATTTTATATACTTTGTATGCACTTATTAATGGATTTAATGTGATAATTTCAATTTTTCGGTATGGTAATGGATATAAGCCTGGTATAGATGACTTATTTATTTTATTCAACAATATTATAAAAATATTATTTTTTATAGCATGTTCTATTATTCCGTGGTTAGTGTTGTTTTTAAAAAATAAATGTCCTAAATTTCTTAAAATATATTCTCTTATTTTAGTGATGATAAATACCTTACTGAATATAAATTATTTATTAATTGTGAATATGTATATATATAGTAGTAGTGGTAGCTTGTATACTTATTCAATTATTTATAATTTAATAAATACAGCAACAGTACCATTTTTAATATATTTTGCTTTAGTAGGAAATAAAGAAAATGATTTAGTTGTCATAAAAAAAGATGTAGTAATAAATAGTGAACTAAAAGAAAAAGTAATTCAAGAAAATAATACAAGTAATATAAATAATATCTATGTATGGTTAGTTGCTTGTACTCCTATATTAGCATTGTTAATATTTTGGCTTTTCTCGTATATTTTTAGTTCATATTGGGTTGGTATTATATTTTCTATTATATTTGTTAATATCCAAATCTTATTTATAGTAAATGATTATAAATTTTTAAATAATAGTGGAGTTGATACTTCTCTATTAGGTAAGTTTAATGCTTTTAAAATTGTAGTTCCTAAGTATTTGTTAAAACGTGCTGAAATTTTAAAAGAAAATATTTCTTATTTTGTAGTATGGTTAGTTAGCTTTATATTCTTTGTAATAATTATAATATTTGGTTTTAATCCTTTATATTTATTTAATAATCATCAAAATAATAATTATATGCAACAAGAGGAATATTCAAATAGTGAGCAAATAGAAGATGAAAATGAGAGACCAGAAAATGCTATTGCAGGTTTAGAAAAATTAAATATATATGTTACGAGGGATGAATTAAGAAAGTTATTAAATTCTAATTCTTCCTATACTGAATTATATGTGTTGCAACGTTTAATTGATGAAAAATTCTTTGAAAAAATTTATTCCAAAGAAAAAAAGAATGCTCAAAAGTATGTTGATGATAATATGAACTCAATTGAAAAATATTATGGTACTGGGGAACAATTATTAGAAATCATAAGAAGCTATACTGGTCATAACTCAATTGAAGAATTTAAAAAAGATTTATTATTAGATTATTATCGTAATAAAGCAGTTGAAGATTATATAAAAGAGCAGATAACAGATAAAGAAATAGAGGAATATTATAAAGAGAGAGAGAAAGATTTTACTAGTATGGAGGTTTCACATATTTTTATTAAACCTAACACTACTAATGAAATGAGTAAAGAAGATCTTCAAAAAGAAGAAGAAAAAGCAAGAAATGAAATTAAGAAAATTATTGAGGAATTAGATGATGGAGCTGATTTTTCTGAACTTTCTAAAAACAAAAAATAAAGGGGGAAATTTAGGTTATCTTAAAAAGGGTGAAGTATCAGAGACACTATTTCATGAAGCCACTTTGTTAAACGTTGGGGAATATTCTAAAAGTCCTGTATTAACAGAGTATGGTTATCATATTATTTTAAAAACTAAGCAAGGAAAAAAATCTACTTTGGAAGAAGTAAAAGATGAAATTATCTCAATATTAGCAAAAGAAGAAATATCAATGGACGTAGATATTCCAACAAAAACTTTAAATAAAATAAGAAGTAGTAATGGATTAGTTATATATGATAGCGATTTAGAATTATTATATGAGCAATACCTTACGGGAGAATTACCACGAGGATATGAGGGGGATTTAGAATGACTATAAAAAGCTTTTAAATAAAGAATAAAAGAATACGATAGAACACAATAATAAAGTGTTCTTTTTTCTTTTTATGGCGGGACTTTGTTATAAATGAATACTAAAATATTTATATACTTAGAAAGGAGCAAATAGTATGGGAGTAAGCAAAGTAATGAGATTAAAAAGAGAGTTGCTTGATGATGAAGATTATATTAGATTTGAAGAAACTTATAATAAAAATGAAGTAATAGATACAGGGCTACTTATTAAATTATTGAATAAATATTTAGATTTATATCACGTATTTTTAAAATTAAATATTTTATTATATGGTTTTGACACAAAAGAATTAAGCGAAGATTTACAAGATTTTCTTCATTTTAAAGGTAAGAAGTATTATATTGATGATTTAGATAGCATTTTAAAGTTTTATTATAATCACTACCCTATGTTTATAAAATCTATTGAAGAAATAATTTGTAGTAATTTAAGACCTCTAAGCGAAATAACTCTTTTAAAAAAAATTATTAATAATCCAAAAGAATTGAAAGCAATATATGTTTGTGGGGAGTTAGAAGATGAGTAGTGTTAAATTATTAAATAAAGAAAAATTAGATATGATGTTTAAAGATTATCCTTTATATTCACAAGAGCATATAGAAGATAAGAAAGTAACACTTGAAATCTTTATCCCACATCAAAATATGTATTGGTTAATATTAGAGGGTAATCGTGAAAATGATGATTTTATTTTCTTCGGTTATTGTCATATAACTGATAGTGAATTCGGATATGTAAGCTTTAATGAGCTTTATAATTTAGATTATAGTTTGGAGTTTAATTATTATAAAGAACCTATTTCTTTGAA
>CANDSI010000101.1 GCA_947388575.1 uncultured Mycoplasma sp. | reverse complement strand
AAACAGACTTATTTCAGTTAATTTATTAAAAACTGAAATTCATTTGAAAATTGGCTTAAGCAACAAAAAATAAATATTTTATCTAGTTTTTTACTATAAAGAATGTTATAATTACTATGAATAGTTTTAATCATGTATAAAATTATCTAGATGTTGGAGGAGTTTATGAAAAATTTAAAATATATGTTATTTAGTATTTTAATAGTTTTTATTTATATAAACAAAGCAGAAGCAGCTACATGTATATACAATGAACCAGCCAACTTTCCTTATAAATATACAATTACTTGTAAAACTGGTTCTAGTTGCACTGTAAATGACCCCAATAATACCATTTCTATAAAATCTGGAATTACAATATCAATAGGAGATACTTGTCCAAGCGAAATTTATACAGAATCAGCTAATAATGAAATAACAAACATTAGCTTAAATGGTTCCAGTGATAATAAGCATCCCATAAATAGAAACTTATCAACAGAAGGAACTACTGGGAAACCAAATGGTTCTACAGAACCTAATGAACCATCAACTAACGCAGAATATGAAAATGATAGTAGATATATTGAAGCTCAAAAAGATGCAGAAAAATATTGCGATCCAACTAATTTTGCTTATCAAGATGATGAAAAATGTGAAGAAGCAAAAAAGAAAATGAATGAAGTAAAAGCACTTTATGAAGGAACAGATGGAGATTTTGACCCTGAAAATTTTTGTAAAGGTCCAGTCCAAGGCGTCTTTACTACTTTAGGTTGGGTATTTTTTGTTATAAAAATAGTAATACCAATATTATTAATAATTTTTGGAAGTATAGATGTAGGTAAAGCAGTAATAGCTAGTAAAGATGATGAAATAAAAAAATCTATAAAAACTTTAGCAATCCGAACAATTGCTGGAATAATAATATTTTTCGTTCCAACTATTTTAAATTTAGCTGTAAAATTAATTGACAATAGTGAAGTTTATAATGGAACTTTTTGGGATTGTACTAAATGTATGTTAGATCCAGTCAATAGTATTTGTAGTGGATTAAGGAGTGAACAACAATGAAAAAGAATATAATAAGCTCATTAATTATATTAGCTTTGTTTTTTTGCTTAATACCAAACGCAAATGCTTATGAACAAGGAACAATTACTTGTATATACAACGATAATAGCACTTACAGTAGTGGATCAGATTCATGGAAAAAATACCTTAATATAACATTTTATGGTGTAGGAACAGCTATGCCAAACGTAGGAAATATAGAATATTATTCAATATATAATAACGATTTAAATGACAAAAGAATAACATTTTCTTATGAAAATGATGCTATTAATTATTTTGTTAATTTTAATTCTTTTATTCCAGAAATTGAAGCTCAATATACTTATGTGTCATCGATTCTTTTAAGTGATGTTTCACAAGGATTAAATGCTATTAAAGAAAATAAAAAAGAACTAGTTTGTCCAAGTCAAATGATGATTCTTGAACGAACTATTGAAACGGGAAAATGGAATCCATTTGTTTCAAATGAAATCAAGACTCAATATGATCTTTATGCATGTGGTAATAATTATGGAGATTATAATAATGATACATGCCCAACAATGCGTACATACTTAACTGAATATAGAAAAACAGTTAATCACGATGGGTCATCCGGTAGTTTTCATACTATGAATTATTACACTGGTAGTCTTATAAGCAACGTTGGACAAAAAGATCCTACGCAAACGAACATACAAGATGTATATAATGATACACAACAAAAAATAGAAGCAATTTGTAAAGATGAAGAAGATAATGAGATTTTTGATGAAGAAGAATGTAAAAAATTACAAATGCAACAAGGTAGTAATGTAAATCAAGCTGAAACCAATTTAGGAGTTTCAGAAGAAACATTAAAAGAGGAATATCTGGGATTCAAAGCAAATATAAATATAAATTTTGATACAAGCAAAGGATGCGAAAGTTATTTAGGAAATCCAAAAGATAATATTAATAAGCCTCCAGCATATTACTTACAGTTTACATTTGATTTAATAAAATATATAGCAATAGTTCTTTTATTAGTTTTAACAATAGTAGAATATGGAAAAGCAGTAGCATCTAGTAATCAGGATGCAATAAAAAAAGCTACAATTAATACAGTGAAGAGATTAATAATTGCAGCAGTAATATTTATGTTACCTATGCTAATAGAATTTTTATTTAAAGTTTTAGGCATATACAGTTCAACAACTTGTGGCATAAAATAGAAAGGAGTGAAATAAATGTTTTTAGGTGTATGGTGGAATCCATTTTCTTGGGGTCAAGATATTTTAGACGGAATTGTATCATTCTTTTACGGAATTCTATTAACCTTAGATTGCATTATTTATTCTTTTGTTAGTTATGTATACCAAATTTTTTTGGTTTTAGCGCAAGGCGGAAAACTAATTGATGATAAGTTTATAGGAGATTTGGTAAATAGAATCTATATAATTATAGGAGTAGTTATGCTATTCTTAATAGCATATTCACTTTTGAAATCAATGGTTAATCCAGATGAAGCATTAAAAGGAAAACAGTCGCCTGTAAATCTTATTAAAGATGTTATAATATCTGTAGCGTTAATTGCATTATTACCAACAATTTTTGAGTTTGCTTTTGATTTTCAAAATTCATTATTAATAAATAACACTATTGGAAAAATCATTGTTGGGGCTGCTGGAAGTGGCAGTTCTGATCCAGCTAACACTATAAGAGATGGCGGTTACATAATGTCAGAAGGTGTTTTTAAGGCATTTTTACATGCCAATCCTGAATTTTGTGATACAAAAGCAGAAGAAAGTAATGGAGTATCAGAATCTGGAGAGGCTTGTAAAATAATAGAAGTAGATAACAAAGGTACAACTTATGGTGATTTATGGGATGAAGCAAGAAATTCTACAACATTTTGGGCTTTAGCAAGAGTAGGACCTAGTATTATAAAAGGAGAAGTTAATTATTACTTTTTAATAGCACCAGCTGCAGGTATATTTGTTTTATTTGTTTTATTACAATATTGTTTAGATATGGCATTAAGGTTAGTAAAACTAGCAGTATATGAAGTTATAGCACCAATACCAATATTTGCACGAATAATGCCAAATGAACAAGCAAAAAAAGTGTTTAGCAATTGGTTAAAAGTAACAATGTCAACATTTACTGAAGTATTTATAAGAATTGCAATTTTGTATTTTGCAGTATTCTTAATTAGTACTGTTACAGCTAGTATAAATGATATTTTTGGTACTGTATTTAGTGGTTCTGCAAGATTAGATATTCTATTAATAGCACAAGCATTAATAATAGTAGGTATAATACTATTTGTTAAACAAGCCCCAGAAATTATCAAAGAGATTACAGGCTTAGATGCTGGAAAATATGGTAAGTCATTAATGAAAGGAATAGGCATGATGACTGCAACACTTGGCGGAGGCGCAACAGCGATGATTAGAACAGCAGCTAATGATAAAGATAATCATGGCTTAAAAAAAGGATTCAACGCTTTTAAAGCAGGAATGGGAGCTGGAGCTAGAGGTTTATGGCATGGAAATAAAGTTGAAAAGTTTGGTGATATGCCTAAAGCAGCAGGAAAAGCAGCATCCAATACACTAGACCATCGCGCTAAGGTGGCAGCAGCTGGTGGAAATGGTGCTTACTTAAAACAATGGATAGATGATAAAGGAAAAGATATCAAGGCATGGAAATCTGGAGGATTTGAAGCTCAACAAAAAATGCTTGATACAATTAATGCTATTACTCAAAATGCGGATGCAGTAAAATCTAAAACAGAAGGTTTCATTAGGGACAAAAAGTACATTTTTAAATATGGCGAAGATAAATCTTATGGTGAAAAAATAATTTTTGAAGAAATAGAAAAAGATAAATTAGATGCAAACGGAAATGTTATGACAGATAGCGATGGCAAAGTTTTAAAGGAAATTATAAAACAACCAAAACCTATACCAAGAGCAAAATTTGATGCAAATACTTCACTTGCAGAAATGGAAGCAATGATTCAATCATTAAAAAGTACTGGAGATATCGAAGATGCTAAAGTGGCAGCTGAAATAGATAGCGATATGAATAAGAGAATAAAAGCTATAGGGCAAGAACTTTCAAAAGTCGCCAGCACACCATCTGAAGCAGGAAAATTTAACAGAGAACACGTAGTAGTTGATAGAAAAACAGGCCAAACAAAATTTGATATCTCATCAGAGGCTGCTGTTGAATTATCTGAAGCTAAATCTCAATTTGAATTAATGAAAAAACGTGTTGCTGAAACGCCAACAATTGCGGATTTTAAGCAGATTCAAGATGCACAAAGTTTAGGGAAAATCGAAACAGATCTTACAAGCTTGCCAATTGAACAATCAGCAGATTTATCTAAAGCTTTAAAATCTTCTGCAGCAGATATCCAACAACAAATTACACTTGAACAAGAAAGAAGAAAGGCTAAAGAGAAAAAATAATGTCCTTTATAAGCAAAATAAACAATTGGACTCATAGTAGTATTTCAGATGATAAACAAGAGCTAGAAACATATCAAGTTTTTAAAAATGAAATAGATAGAATAAAACAAACAAGTGAAGAATTTATTAAAGAAGAAGGAACAGAAAACTATATGCTACATATTTTATATAATGGCAAACTAGTTTCCTTATCTTTACTAGAAATGTTAAAAAAATCAGTTTTAAACAATAATAGTCTAAGCTTAGAAGATAGAGTAAAAGAAAGTTATTTAATAGAAGGAACTTATCGAAATGGACTAGAAGAACTAAAAAGTAGAATTATAAATATGGCTTTAATGAACCCTGGCAATATTTATTTAAAAAAAATAGCTAGTTCTTTAGGTATAATTAATACTTTATTAAAAAGATATCTTCATTTATTAGCTATCCAAAGAAGTGGATTAACAACTATTTCTAGTTATGAAGAATTAAAAAGATTAGAAGACAATATTCTAATCCGCATTAGTGAATTAAACCATAGAATAACAACTGACACAATGAAA
>CANDSI010000100.1 GCA_947388575.1 uncultured Mycoplasma sp. | reverse complement strand
AAGTAAGTAAAGAACTCATTTATGTAATAGAAGGAAAATGTACTATTTATATTGAAAATGAAATTGTTAATTTAGCAGTGGGAGATTCTATTTTAATTAATCCTAAAGAATTATATTATTGGGAGACTGATTATTGTAAAGTTTCTATGGCCTGCACACCAGCTTGGAGTCCTTTGCAACATAAAATTATTGAAAAATAAAAACCATTAGATAATCACTAATGATTTTTTTCTACTATTGCAAAAGCTAGGGCTTTATTATCTTCATGAGTTATACTTACATGAATTATATAATTACTATAATGACATATAGGTTTATAGAAATTGTCATATAAAACTTCTAATTCTGAAAAGTGCAAATCATTATCTGGTAATGCTTTAAATATAGCTTCTTTAGCAGCTAATCTACCACCAAAAAATTCAAGTTTTCTTTTTCCTTGTAAATTGTTATATATTTCTAACTCTTTTGGAGTTAAAAATCTTTTGGCAAGCTTTTCATTTAATTTAGATATATCTACTAAATCAATGCCGATTCCCAATATTTCCATTAGAATTTACCTACAGCTTTGAAATATCTTGGTAAAGCTTCATTCCAACTTTTGTATTTTGGTTTATCTTTTTTATTTTCTAGTTTATAATTATTTGCTAAATAATCACCAATAAAGTTTGATACTTTAACTGCACCATAATAATTTAAATGGTCTCCTTCATCACAAGTGTCTTTTTCCCAGTCTATTGGTACTTCATTTTTCATTAAGTTTAAATCAATATAGGTAATGTTATGTTCACTCGCAAATTCTTTTATTCCCATATGTTTAGTATAATTCCAATTTTTAGTACTAGGGGTACTTAGTAAGATAAATTTTATATCAAATTCATTACATAGTTCAATCATGGATAATAAAAACTTTTTATTTAAGTTTTCTATTTCTTTAGACTCAGTAGTAGGGTTCATATAATTCCAACTTTTTAAACCTTTTATACCTGGTTTGTAAGTGTAACCTTTAAACTCACTATTATATTCATAATTAAAACTTAAATTTAAATCACGGAAATTAAGAGATTTCCAGCGATTATGATATTCAAATATGGAAAACCAATTTTGAAGTTTGCGAAATATAGGTCCAGTTGGTTCAATTTTACGATATATAGCATTTGTTTCTAAAATAACAACTTTGGGTTTTTGCTTTTTTAAAGTTCTTGATAGTAAATATTTTGTATAATGTAATTGTTGAGCTGCACTACCAAGAACAAAAGATGTAAACCCATGTTTATTATATATTTCCATAGGAGAAATGCTTGAGAACACTTCACTATCACCTAAAAATAAAACGTCTAAAGTATTATCTTTTTCACCTAAGATAGCATTTAATCTGACATCACGCATACCAGCTTCTTTATTATTAGTTTTGGGTTCAAAAATATAAGAGGCTATAAGTAGAAGAAAACATAAAATTATGAGAAATAAAAATACTTTTGTAATGTTTTTAATTATTGTATTCATTTTCTACCTCCTAAAATTGTGCATATATAGGGTCTACTGGGATATATCCATGACCATATGCTCCAAAAATAATAATAAATAAAATAAATGCATAATATATAGCCCATCTTAAAATAATGTTTTGTTTGGTAATTAAAACTCTCACATTTATATTTTTTTCTTCTAAATGACTTATGATAAAGATTATTATTAAAGTTACGCCAACAATAATATAATCAGCACAATCTATACCTAATTTTAAGAAACTTAAATCTTTAAAAGAACTTAAAGAAAAGTTAGTAAATAAACTTTGTAACATACTAAGACATGCTTGTAATCCTTCAGCACGGAAAATAAGTTCACCGATAAATACTAAAATACATACTTTTATAATTTGAATAAAATGATATACTTTAGAACTACGATTGATATGAAGTTTATCAGTTATTTCCTTTATTAATGGAGATATTAAACTTCCTATTAATATTAAGCAGAAATGATATAAACCAAATAGAATATATTGCCAACCAACACCATGCCAGAATCCATTTAATAACCAGACTGTAAAAAGAGCAGTTACTCCTGCTAAAACTGGGCCATAATAATTTCCTAGTTTTTTACGTAATACTAGTGTTAATTTTCGAAATGGTTTTGATGTAGATATAGGATAGAAGATATAATCTTTAAACCAAGAACCTAATGTTATATGCCATCTTTTCCAGAATTCAGAAATAGTAGGGGATGCAAAAGGTCTTTGAAAGTTTTCGGTTAATTTAATACCAAAGATTTCAGATGTTCCAATAACTATATCCATTGTTCCTGAAAATTCCATATATAGTTGAATAGTGTAGGCGATGGCTCCTAAAAGAATTATGCCACCATTAAACTCATTATAATTAGTAAAAATATTTGTTATTAAAGGATTTAATCTATCAGCGATAACACATTTTTTTAAAATACCATACATTATTCTTTGAATACCAAAAGTAAAATTATGATAAGTTATAGATTTTCCTTCATATAAACTATCAGCAGTTTCATTATATCTACATATTGGTCCTTCCATTATTTGTGGAAAAAATGACATATATAATGCTACTTTTCCTAAATGTTTTTCAGTTGGTATAAGTCCACGATATACATCAATACTATATGATATAGCTTGCAGAGTATAAAAAGATATTCCAATTGGTAATAAAAACTTTGGAATAGGTAAGTGGATATTGATATTTAGTGCCTCAAATAAAGTATTTATGTTAGTAGCAAAAAATCCTGAATATTTTAGAAATATTAATATTCCGACATGAATTAGAATACTTCCTATTAATATTAATTTCTTTTTCCCGTTATATTTAGCTTTAATTCTTTTCTTTTCTTCTTTATCTATATTTTCAGTAGCTTTATCACATTTATCATTAATTTTTTTTAACCATAAGCCACTTAAATAAACTACTATTATAGAACTTATGAGATAAACTATAAGTTTGCCACTTAAAAGATAAGAAAATATTAAACTTGCGATTAGTAAGATAAACCATCTTTTTTTCTTAGGGGTTATACTATAAATAATTATTAATAAAGGAATAAATACTAAAAAGTAAGAGAGAGAATAATATGATTTCACACTTATTCCTCCTCTTGTAAGCGATTAATCATTTTCCACATAGCTTCAGCAGAATTAAAATTATTAGGGATAATTTCAACAGTTGGTATTACTACATCAAATTCATCCTCTAATTCAGCGATTAATGATAGAATAGATAATGAATCTAAATAATGACCATCTATTAAATCAGTACATGTTTTATAATCTACATCGGGATTTAAATCACTTAAAATTTCTATTAAACGTTCCATAATATCACTTCCTTTCTAGTTTGGCGTATTAAATGGATAAGTAGCTTCATTATTTCGTATTAAATGATAATTTCCATTTAAATCCTTTTTTATTATACCAGGTAAATCATGACTTAGAAATAGAGAAATACCTTCAGTTACAGAATAAGCTCCAACTTTTTTAAATATTAAATAATCATTAATTTTTAAATCACTAAGGGGTAACTCTTTTACTAAAATATCATTTATAGTACATAAAGAACCACATATATTCCAATTTTCTACATTATTAGATTCTTTTTTATTTTGAAATAAAATTATTTCAGGAATTCTCATTGCGAGAGAACTACCATAATATACTAAGTGATGAATACCTCCATCAACTATTGCATAGTTTTCTTTTTTATTAGTTTTAGTATCTACTACTTTTGTAATGTAAGAACCACATGTATAAGCGATACTTCTACCTAATTCTAAAGTAATATTAATAGAAGAGGGAATACTTTCTAAAAGTTTAGAAAATTCTTGTAAATATTCTTCTTCATTATATTCTTCATCTATAAAATATGTAGCAGATAAACCAGGACCAAATTCTATTTCCTCTAAATTAGCATTATATTCTTCATTAAGTTCATTAAAGAAATCTAACACTTCTTCTAATTCTTTATTTAATCTTTTGATAGAACGTTTTTGGGTGGTAGAAAAAAATTGTAAACCTATTATTTTTATATAAGGACTATTTTTTAAATCTTTAAATATGTTATGAATAATACTTTTATCCATTCCAAATTGGTTACCACTTGTAAGACGTAATAAAACTTTAATGTTCTTTTTAAATTCATTAGTTAGATTTTTTAATAAATTGTATTGCCCCCACGATTCAATAGTATATATACCAATTGATACATTATTTTGAAATAAATATCTGAGGTCTTTTTCTTCTTTGTAAACTCCTGATAAAACTATTTTTTCTTTATTAATTTTTGAAGAGTCACAAATATGATATTCGCCAAAAGAACAAACTTCATAGCGGTCTATTAAATCTTCGATATCTTTTAAAATAAAGGAATTAGCTTTAATAGCATAACACAGTTTTACTTTCTTTGGGAGTTTAGCTCTTAAATATTCTATTCGTTCTTTTAAAGACCCCATATCAAAAAAATAAAATGGGGTTTGGTAATTTGTTACTAAATAATTAAACTCTTTTTCTATCATGAGTATCACTTCCTAATTTCTTTTCTAATTCTTCTTGTAATAGTTGTTTGCGGTCAATTTTACCATTTTTATTTAAAGGGAATTTTAAAATACTTCTAAATATATTTGGAATCATATAAATAGGTAAAGTATTTTTTAATTTCTCATATATTGTTTTTTTGTCAACATCTCCTATGTAAAAACAATATAATTTTTGCTTTTCTTCATCAAATATACAACAACTTCTTTCGATACATTCAAGTTTATTTATCGCACGTTCTATTTCTTCAAGTTCAATTCTATGTCCCATATATTTGATTTGGAAATCTTTACGGCCAGTAAAATATAAATCATTATTGCTATCATATTTTCCTAAATCACCAGTACGATATATTATTTCAGGATATCTTTTTTCTAAAGGATTATTAACAAATCTTTTAGATGTTTCTTCATTATTATTGTAATAGCCTAAACCTACCGCGGTACCACGAATGCATATCTCACCAGTAGTATATTCTTTAGTAATTAATTCATTATTTTCGTCTAATAGAAATGTTTCTTCATTTAA
>CANDSI010000099.1 GCA_947388575.1 uncultured Mycoplasma sp. | reverse complement strand
GTGCCATTTTCTTGTGCTAATGTATATAAACTTAATAAAGACTCTCTACTCACTTTTGAGAGTACAGAATCAAAATTACTATTAAATAACTCATACAAAACATATATGATTTCTTTCAGCATTTGTATTTTATCAGGTTTCATCATATTTAAAATATTTTGTGTATAAAGAAATTCTAAATGATCCAAAATAGAATAAAAATCTTTTTGAATTTCTGTGCTATTTTTCATAATTAAATTAAATACATCATCTATATTATATTTTATATTATTATATTGTACTTTTTTATACATAGGGTATGTACTTTTAAATCCACAGGGGTATGTATTTTTTTGTACATAGGGGGTATCTCTTATATAAATTCGTCGTTCATCTATTGCTCCATTCTCATTTTTGATTAGTTCTATATGAATATATCCTAATTTATCTAAATGAGAAATCCATTGAGATACAGTATGAGTAGTTACATTATACAGTTTAGCAAAATATTTATTAGTTGCAAAACTATATCCAAATTTATTTGTTAGAGATGTTATTTCACTGTAAATCAGCTTTTCAGCAGGCTTTAACTGTTCATCATATCTAACTGTAGCTGGTATAACCGAATAATAACTAATTTGATTTTCCTCATTCATGAATTACCTCCTAGTATAATAAAAAATTATAAAAAACTATAAAAAATAGTAGAGAATTTTATAAAAAAATTCCCCACAAATTCCCCAGAAATGTAATATAATTTAAACTTAAATAATCCTTTTTAATTCTTTTTAATTTATAATAATTTTTTTGTTAAAATCTTCAAAAAGTATTGAAATATAAAGAAACGTTTGCTATAATAAATATACACCTTGACATTATTAATATTGAAATAAATGATGTGCCAATTTAGCTCAGGTGGTAGAGCGACGCACTTGTAATGCGTAGGTCACCCGTTCGAATCGGGTAATTGGCTCCATCTAAAGGTCGAGAGTTTTGATGTGACATCTTAATTCTCGGCTTTTTCATTTATTCAAAAGGAGGTCTATATGAGTAAAATAACAGAGGACATTAGGAGAGAAGTATTAACAAGATGTGAAAAATCAAAACAGGATATGGGATTTGATATTTGGGATGAACATATAAAATATGTAGTAGAGAATGCTATAAGTTTAGCAAAAGAATATGGAGCAGATGTTGAAATAGTAGAATTAGGAGCATTATTACATGATATTGCAAAGCCATCAAAATATGGACCAGCTGAAGAGCATCATATTTATGGAGCAGAAATTGCAGAGCAATTATTGACAGAGTTAAACTATCCTAAGGATAAAATTGAACAAGTTAAGAATTGTGTATTAAATCATAGAGGAAGCGTCAATAGGCCAAAAGATACTATAGAAGAACAATGTGTAGCAGATGCAGATGTAATAGCACATTTTGATTGTATACCAATGCTATTTTCTAAAGCTTATGGAAAATTGGATTTGTCAATTTCTGATGGAAAAGAATGGGTAAGACAAAAATTAGAACGTGATTATAATAAATTAAGTGAACGAACAAGGACAAAATTACAAGACAGATATAATAATATTGTAAATGTACTATTTATAGATAAGTAAAGAGTTTATACTAAAAAGGAGAAAAGTATGCAAAAAGTAGCAATAGTTACAGGTGCGTCTCGTGGCATAGGGAGAGCGTGTGTGAAAAAATTAGCAATAGAAGGAATAAAAGTAATTGCAAATTATAATAAGTCACAAAAACAAGCAGAGGAACTAAAGGAAGAATTAGAAAAACAAGGGATAGAAATAGACTTATATAAAGCAGATGTAAGTAAAAGAGAAGAAGTAAAAGACATGATAAACTATGTATTAGACAAGTATAAAAAAATAGATATACTTATAAATAATGCACGGAATATCACAAATTAAGCTATTTACAGACTTAACAGATGAAGATATAAATAATATGATAGATATAAATTTAAAATCTGTATTCTATGTAACACAAGAAGGTGTAAAGAACATGATACAAAACAAAGAGGGATGTATTATTAACATGTCATCTATTTGGGGAATTACAGGAGGCTCATGCGAAGTGCATTATTCAGCTACAAAAGCTGGAATTATAGGTATGACAAAAGCACTAGCAAAAGAACTGGGACCATCAAATATAAGAGTGAATGCTATTGCACCAGGATTAATAATGACAGATATGAATAAAGAATTAAGTAAAGAAGAAATAAAAGATGTAGAAGCTGAAATACCACTTATGAAAATAGGTATGCCAGAGGATATAGCAGATTGTGTATACATGTTAATTAAGAATGAATACATAACAGGTGAAGTTATAAAAATAGATGGAGGCTGGATAGCTTAAAATATGATAGATAAATTCTTTTATGACTGTTAATAAAAATAAGAAAATCGCTTGACTTCAAGCGATTTTTTATATTAATCATCATTATTAATTTTACGTTTATAATTTCCAGATATAATTTTTGGTAAGTATGTAATTACTTTATATATAGCAAGTCTAATTTTTTTACTCCAAATATAGGCTTTTCTTAATCTTGGTCTCGCATCTAATGCACCTTCATCTTGTAAAATTAGAGCTGTACCGATTTCCTCAATTGCAAAAGAATAATTTTGACCATTATTATTATCCCAAGCATCTTTTCCATCATTAAAACAGAAATTAAAACAATCCGAATCGTCCAAAGTTATTTCTGCTTGGAAACCAAGTTCAGTTTTTTCCATTTTTACATCTGAAATACCTTCCCAGTTTATTCCGAAACCGTAATGAATAAATACTTCTTCAGCATTTTCTTGGAATAATTTTCCAGTATATGAAATTTTAACTGTTGTGTTAGCAACAAGTTTGTCAGTATTAAAAAATATATTTTTAGTTAATTCCATTATAATCTCCTATTATTTTATCTTTTGATGTTTATATTATAATATTAAATAAAATATTATTCAAGCTTTTTTTACAAAAAACTATTTATTTTTATAAACTTTTCCAATTATACAAAAATCATCTTCATCAGTAACCTTTATTTCTTCTACACTTTTATTGTCTGCTTTCAAAGTGATAGAGCCTTTTTTAGCCATGAACTTTCTTATCAAAATGTCATCATTAAGTTTGAACATACCATATTCTTTTGATGAAAGTGGAGTATTTAATTCGACAAAAACATAAGCATTTTTTTCAAATGTAGGCTCCATAGAATTATCAGGCATCTTTACAGCAATTGCTGCACTTGGAACTTTTGCAGGACAATCAATAAAACTATCTATCTTATCAACAGCTAAAATTTTGTTATAAGAAAGACAATTAATAGCATTATATGAAGATTGTTCTTCAGTTATTTCTTTATCATAAGTAAACATAAGTGGTTGATAAGGAATTCCGAATAGCTTTACAAATCACCTTTAAAGCCTTGTGACTTGGGTTTCTTTCTCCTTTTTCAATATGAGTTAAATGACCGATGTTAATATCAGTTACTTTAGCAAGGTCTGTCTTAGTCATACCTTTGTCTTTTCTCGCTTTTGCAAGCATATTGCCTATCATAAAAAATTACCTCTTTCTATATAATTTGATATTATTATACAAAATAAAACAAGTTTTGTCTAGCAGTAAATATAAAAAAGTGAAATTTGTTTGCTTTTTTAGTTACAATTCACAGCTTTGGGTATCGTTTGTCCTGCCACGGATAATTATTAATAGAACTATCCTGCGCGGACTTCAAGTTTATTAAGCTGTGAATTGTAACGATTTTTTTACTGTTTTATCTACTTACGTTTTAAGCAAGAGAAAAAATGCTATTAAAAACCAGACTAAGCAAAGATATTTAATTATATTGTAAATTAAGAAATATAATATTGTAAAGCAGAACACTTTGTGATAATATTAAATTATACGAATAGATTAGTAAAAATAAGAATGGAGAAAAACATGAGAAGAAGAGAAAAAAGAAAATTTGCATGGATAATAAAATTGCTTATAATACTATTTTGCTTATTAATGTTTTCTACAATATTTGCACTAATTACATCAATGAATTCGAACATTATAAGTAATGTGAAGATTAATAACATACAAGTTTCAGGACTAGACAGAATGCAAACAGAAAAGAAATTTGAAAGTATAATAAACAAGATAATGGATGAAGAAATCACATTAAAACATGGAGAAAATGAGAGGAAATTTACTTTAAAACAAATGGAATTAGAAACAAATATAAATGATAAAATATATGAAGCATGTACAATAGGTAGAAGTAGTAATATATTTGAAAATAATTTTAAAGTTGTTCAAACTATGATAAATGGCGAAAACTTAGATATAGATTTTAAATATAATGAAGAAATAATGCAAAGTATTTTTAGTAATCTAGATACAGAATGGGAAGGTAAATTTGTAGACAACACATACTATATAGATGGAGAAAATCTAGTTATAGTTAGAGGGAAAAAGGGAATTGTCTTAGACGAAGAAGGAATTAGAAATGCTATTGATAAGCTGGCCAGAGATAAAATAGAAGGAAAAGAAATAAATGAAATAGATATACCAATTATGGAAAAAGAGCCAGAAAGTATTGATATAGAAAAAATAGAAAAAGATATATTTAAAGAGCCTAAAAATGCTTCTTATGATAAAGCAAAAGGAGAACTAACAATACATTCAAATGGTATAGAACTTGGAATTGAACTAGAAGAAGCAAAAAAAATAGTACAAGAAGAAAAAGAAGAATATATCATACCACTTCAAATAACAATGCCACAAGTAACAACAGATATGCTTGGAGAAGATGCTTTCCCTAATATTCTTGGGAAATTTTCTACAAGATATGATGCAAGTAATAAAAATAGAGCGACTAATATAGAACTTGCATCAGAAGCAATAAATGGCAAAGTATTTGCACCAGGCGAAAGGTTTTCATTTAATAGTGTTGTTGGACCAACACCAGCTTCAAAAGGATATTTACCAGCAGGAGCATATTCAGCAGGAGAACTTGTACAAAGTTATGGTGGAGGAGTGTGCCAAGTATCAAGCACGTTGTATAATGCAGTACTACTTTCAAACTTAAAAATAGTAGAAAGATATAATCACTC
>CANDSI010000098.1 GCA_947388575.1 uncultured Mycoplasma sp. | reverse complement strand
GAATTAAAGATTATAGATGATAATCCGTTTATGTTGGTAAAGAATAAACCTCAAACAACAGCGAATCCACAAAAATATTTAATAGACAATGAAATAAAATATACAATCGAAAAACTAAATAATGAGACAATAAGATCACGTTTTATTATTAATTTGATGTTGGAGACTGGATTAAGAATAGAAGAAATATGTGGGCTTAAATTGGGGGGAGTAAAATTAAAACGACAAAGCATTGTAACAGAAATGGCATTAGTTAAAGTAAATGGAGAATTAAGACTTAAGAAACTTAAAACAAAGGATAGCGAAAGAGAACTAGCAGTTAGTGATTATTGCATTGACTTATTTAATAAATATATAGTATTCAAAAAAGCTTGTGGTATAGTTGCTAATGAAGAAGATTTGATTTTTACAGGTTATGATGGAGAATGGATAGCTCCATCTCAGTATTCTAAAGATTGGCAAAAAATTAGAGACAAAATTAAATTAGATAAAGTACCAATGAAAAACTTGAGACATTCATCAGTTACTTTTATGTTAAATGATAATCCAAACATAAAGGCTGTGCAGACAAGAAGTGGACATTCTAAACCAGCAACAACACTTTCTTATTATAATCAATCAAACTTATATGAAGATAGAAAGCTAGTTAACAAATATAGCGAAGCTTTTCACAATAGTTTAGGTTTTACGATAGGAGAATTATATCGTATAAGTGTTGGTCGCATATTCAGTAAAAAGAGAACTATTGAATTAATAGAAAAGATTACTAATAAAAATATAGATAATGATAATTTTGAAGAAGAGTTAACAAGATGCCAAGATTATTTTATGGAACTTTTTCCTATGTTTCAAAAAATATCAAAAATAGATGATATTCTTGATGAAGAGGAAATAGACAAACTTTTTGAAGGGTTTAAGAATTCATATCAAAAAGTTCAGATTAAAGAATTAGAAGATTTAAGTATAAAAATATAATTTGCTGTCGCCTATTGGTGACAGCATTTTTTTATTTAAAATAAAATAGAAGTTAGCAAAAAAACGTGTACCAAACGTGTACCAAATTAATTAATTGACTTTAATTTATATTAAATAATATTAATTTTAGTATAAATTAAAATTAATTAAAAAAGATAATAAAACGACTAAAAAGCTAGGAAATACGCCAAAAAATGCTTGCTATGAGAGTATTAATATGATAAAATCATATCAGTGGCAGAAGTTCTTCCAAGCTGATAACGTGGGTTCGATTCCCATCACCTGCTCCAGTGACGTTTCTGTTCGAACTTTTATAGTTTGAACTTAACATATATATCAATCCGTTCGGGTTGATTTTTTTGTGTTTACAAAAGAATTAACAAGGAAAGGATGGCGAATTTTATGATAAAGTTTACTACACAAGAGTTAGAAATGGAAAGTAGTCTAAAACAACGTATCGAGTTTATTTGTGAGTTTTGCCACACTACACCAAAGATTATCAATGGTAGTATCAAACGTATTAACAATACTAATTTAAACTACCTAGAACCACATAAAATCATTATAAAGAATATTACTTTTCTAGCATTCAATTACTCTACTGATATTTATATAGGTAATTTAAGTAAAAAAATTAAATTAGTAGAACTAGAAGATTACATAAAGAATATGGCTTAAAATAAGCAAATGATATTGACTTTTTCTCTTTAAAGCCTTATCATATTAAACGAAAACAAAGGAATAATACTCACCAAATCTTTTTAATGGGGTTATGATTTGGAAGTACACAATTTAAAAAACATAAGTTAAAGAGATAAAGGTAGTAGATGTATCTATGGGCTTTTATCTCTTATTTTTTTAGAAAGGGTGTGGAATAATTATGAACGAAGAAAAGAAATTATGTGGACTATATTTGAGAGTTAGTACAGAGGATCAAGCCCGTGAGGGTTTTAGTTTACCAGAACAAAAAGAACGACTAGAACAATTTTGTAAGTTTAAAGGTTATGAGATAGTAGATTATTATGAAGATGCTGGTATAAGTGCCAAAACAGGTAATTTAAGGCCTGAATTTGAAAGACTTAAAGAAGATATTAAAAGTAAAAAAATAAATACCATAGTCGCTTTAAAACTTGATAGAATAACTAGAAGTATCTTTGATTGGGAAAAGTTAATGACATTTTTAGAAGAAAATGATGCCTATTTAGATTGTGCTAATGATGAGATAAATACTACTAATGCTAATGGTAAAATGATTTCAAAACTTTTAATGAGTGTTAGTCAAAATGAAATAGAAAGAACAAGTGAGAGAACTAAAATAGGTTTAGCAGGTGCTATTAAGCAAGGACACATTAGTAACTCTTATTCCATATTTTGCCACTTCATCTGCTAAAGATTTACAAAAACCAGTTACTCCCCATTTTGTTGCATTATAAACAACTCTTTCAGCTTTATGATTAATCCCTGCTTGTGAATTAATGTTAATAATTAACCCATCACTATTTTTCTTCATAATTGGTAAAACTGCTTTAGAACAATTAATAACTCCAAACAAATTAACATCGACAACAGAATTAATTCTTTGACTATCATTAGTATCTAATTCTTCTTGAATCCATAAACCAGCATTGTTAATTAGAATATCAATTTTTCCATACTTTTCAATAATCTCATTAATACATTTTTCCACTAAAGAATAATCACTTACATCACATACTTTATAATTACAACTATTGTCATTTGCCACATCTATCAGTTTTTCTTCGTTTGTAGCAAAAATAATTACATCATTTTCTTTTGACAAGTGTTCAGTTAATGTTTTTCCTAAACCATCACTACCACCTGTTATTACTATAATTTTCTTCATACTCTTTTTTCTCCTATATTTCTATTTCTTCTTCAATATCTAAAACCCTGTAATTGATTTCAAACTTTTCAAAATTTTTCTTCATGTAGTCAGTGTCAGTTGGGTATTTTTCATTATCCATGTGAATAGGTAATACTAATTTTGCACCTAATTCTTTGGCAAATAATGAAGCTTCAAATGATGACATAGTAAGTCCATGGGCTGTTACAGGTAGAGCAACAACATCTGCTTTGTAATCATTATTGAAGCAAATAGTATCACTAGTAATATATAATCTATGTTGTCCATCATCTATAATATAACCTACATTTTCAAATACTTGACCTCCATTTTTTAATAATGGATTATAACCATGGATGGCTTTTATTACTTCAATTTTTACATCATCAAAATCTAATATATCATTTTCTTTTATGATATTAAACTTTATTTCAGGATATGTATTCTGTACTTCCTCAGTAGAGTAAATAGGAATATTTATATCTTTTAACACATCACTTTTGATATGATCTCCATGTTTATGAGTTATTAAAATAATGTCTGCTTTTTTCCATTCTTCTAAAAATTTATCTTGATATTTTAAACTACCTGCATCTACTATAATTTTCTTATTATCTGTTCCAATCATTAGACATGATTGAGGATATTTCTTTATTTTCATTCGCTTTTTCTCCTTTTCATTTTGTTAATGGTGAATTTTCCTGTATTGGAATTAATCTAGTTTTTATAGTGTTGATAAATGCACATTTATGCTCTATTTCAAATTTTTCTGTATCAGTTGTTAGTTCATATTTTATAAATATATTAGGTATAAATTCATATCTATCGCTTTGAAAATTACCATAAGATGTTTCGCTTTCTGTATAACTACCTTTTAACATACAATACAATAAATTCCATCTATCACAAGATCCAACATCTGTTTCTGCCTTAATGTTATCATTTTCTTTAAAAATCGATTCTTCACTCATATCAATTACTTTATATTTTATATCATTTTCATCATAATAGTCTTTTAATATAGATCCCTTAAAATGTTGAGATAATGCTAAATTAATACACTTATTGAGATCAGTATTTTTATTTATCACCATTAATCGTACCGGAACACTATTTTTATAAAATATGATAGCATTATGTTTATTATTAATATTAATTTATTTATTATCAACTAAAATTTCACAATTACAATTCTTAATTATTTTATAACTATCAAATGGAATTTTATCATTTTCAAAGCCATCAATAAATGCACCATTAAAACATTCGTAGTGATTATCATGTTGTTCTGTCCATAAGTCTATTGTTCTAATAATATTCATTCACCAACACCTACTGCTACTTTTTCTTCATTGTGAAAATCATTTTCATTTATTGTATCTTCACTTACAATACCAAGAATGGATTCTATCGGTCTTTCATTTTCTTCTAATTGATATTTTTGTAATAACTCACTTAATTCACTATCTACTTCATTTTTTAAATTTTCTATATTTTCAATAAATGTTTGAATTTGATTACAAATGTTAGTGTAGATAAGTTTTTCAACATCATTTTCTATCTCAGTTTGTTCTTCAACAAGATCTAAAGTATAATCATCCGTGCTATAAATAATACTTAAAATATTATAAATATCATCCTTTGTAATATCGGTTATTTTCGTATAATTTATTCCATCTATAGAATAGTAACATTTTTTATTTTCAATTTTTAAAACTTTCATATATTTGATTCCTTTCATTGTAAGCGTTTTCTCCAGCTTCCATCACTTCCATAATTGTGTCATAACTAATTATAGAATCACCATTTATAGTAGTTAAATTTTTACTTCCAAATTCTCCAGTATAAACTTTAAAAATATCTTCATTAGAAGTATAAATTAATTTATTAGGTTTAATTAAAATTCCTAAAGAATTGTTGTGTGTGGTTATAAATACTGTTGTTTTTTGAGAAATTTCTTTTATTATATCAATGATATAATCTTTTATAAATGGATTATCAAATGATGCTTCTGGTTCATCTAAAAGTAAAATGTCATATTGTTCTGATCCTTTTATCTCCCTTAACAAATTATATTCAGCTCTTTCGCCTCCTGATAAATTATTTCCTTTTTCATTTACTACATTTACATCAAAATTAATTAATGATTTGTATATATCGCCTTTTGAAATACCAGCATCACGCAATTTATGTATAAATTCATATGGGTTATCATAATAAGAATTGTATATAGGTGCTATCGATAAAGGAGTCTTAAGTTTATTTTTTAATTCTTGTCCATTTTTATAAGCTCTCTTTTTAATGTTCTATAAAAAGATTCTATAAAAGCATTATCATAAGA
>CANDSI010000097.1 GCA_947388575.1 uncultured Mycoplasma sp. | reverse complement strand
ATTTATATTCATCATTACTTAAATAGTCTTTAATAGATTCTGGTGTTCTCATTATACTTGTTGGTCTTATAGCTTCATGAGCATCTTGCGCTCCTTTAGGCTCTTTTGATGCTTTTACACTGCCAACATATTCATCACCATATTTGCCTTTAATATATGTTTTGGTATCACTTACAAATACATCACTAAGTCTTGTTGAATCTGTACGCATATAAGTTATTAAACCTACTGTTTCTTTACCTATATTCATACCTTCATAAAGCTTTTGGGCTATTTGCATAGTTTTACTTGAAGAAAAGTTAAGACGATTAGCGGCCATTTGTTGTAAGGTTGAAGTTCTAAATGGGTCTTTTGGCTTTTTCATTTTTTCTTTTTCTTCAACACTGTCTATTTTAAATGATTTGTCTAATTTTTCTAATATTTCATCTGCTTCTACTTCAGTGTGTATTTCAACTTTTTTATTGTGATATTTCTCTAATGTAGCTTTAAATTCCTTAAAGTCTGCTTCGATTGTCCAATATTCTTCAGGCACAAATGCTAGAATTTCTCGTTCACGATCAACAATAAGTTTTAGAGCAACACTTTGAACACGTCCAGCACTCTTTCCCCCAGTTTTTCTTTGCATTAATTTACTTAATCTGAAACCTATTATTCTATCTAACATTCTTCTTGTTTCTTGACTCTTAACTAAATCCATATCTATCTTACGGGGATTATTAATAGAATTTATAACGACATCTTTAGTTATTTCATTAAATACTACTCTTTCATAATCACTATCTTTTAATTTTAATTCATCATATAAATGCCATGAGATAGCCTCTCCCTCGCGGTCTGGGTCGGTAGCTAATATAACTTTATCACTACTTGAAGCCATTTTCTTTAAGGCACTTATATCTTTTTTCTTACCTGTTATAGGGATATAATTAGGTTTAAAATTATCTTCAATATCTATTCCTAAACCATATTTACCTGTTGTAGCTAAATCTCTTATATGCCCTTTAGAAGATACTACTTTGTAATCCCCGCCTAAGTATTTTTCAATAGTTTTACTTTTAGCAGGAGATTCTACAATTACTAAATTACTCATTTATTTTTTCCTTTCTTTTATATATTCCATTATTTCTAACCACTTTTATTTTTTTAATCACATAAAGTGGATATAGAGAATTAGTGGATTAAATCTTTAAATTAATAATTTTATTCAGTGGAAGTGGTGTAACTTTTTAATTTTTTGTTTAAATAACTAAAGTAATTATTTTTTATGGCGGCACTACTCATTTTTAATTTTAACGCAATACCCTCATTAATTTCAAGTATTTCTTCGTCAGTATATTCTTTTTCTGTATAATATTTCATTGAATTAGTACTTGATGAGTAATATCCTACTTCATTTTTCCAAGAACTATCAGCAAATACTGCGATACTTTCATATTCTTTACTTAATAAGTCAGAACCTAGATATATTCTTGAATCATATTCTACACCAAATAAATTGGCTAAGGTTGGTGTTAAATTGACATATGTTGAATATTGATTAAATTCTTTTTTCTCCATTCCCTTATTATATATAACGAAAGGCACTTGATCCATATTATTATCTTCGTCAATATCGTAGCCTAAAGCTTCTCCTAAATTATCGGTTTTTATGGCATAAGGATAATGGTCACAAAATATAGCTATAACTGTATCTTCAAGTATTCCTCTTTCTTCTAAACCGTTTAATAATATTCCTAGAGCATCATCAACTACCTTTAATCTTGACATATATACTCTAACATCACTTGATAAATTTTCATCAAATAAATCTCCATACTCTTTGTAATATTTACTACTAGTACGATAATATTGGTGAGATGTTACAGTTGTAATCCAAGACATAAATGGTTTATCGCCTTCTTTTTTATCAAGCTCTTTCAAATAGTATTCCATCATTTCAGCATCACTTGCCCACTCGGAACCAGTATATTTTAAATTCATATCTTTAACATTGTAAAATTTACCGCTTCCCATATTTTGGTGAATTTTAATGCGGTCATAATAATATTCATCATGATCATGATAACTATCAGTTATGTATCCACTATTATTAAATAAATTAAATATACTCTCAAAATAGGTGTTGTCTTCATATTTATTACCAGTACAAGTATTGTAAATCGAATATAAGCCTGTCATACCACTTAATTCGTTATTAATTGTACTACAAGAATTCCGTGGGGAATAATAATTTTTAAAACTCCAGCCTTCATTGTAAATTTTAGCAAAATTTGGATAGTATTCTTCATTTAATAATAAATTGCTGCCTGATTCAACCATAATTACGATTAAATTTTTACCTGCAAACATTTTACTATATTCATTAGTACTAGTTGTTCTATTACTTATAAAATATTTATTTAAGTTATTATAAGAACTCTTTTTTTCATCCTCTATTATACTTTTCCATATGTCATTATCAATACTTATTTGACTATGATATTTTTCTTCTTCATTCTCACTTGGGTCAGGATTTAATTCTACATTATCAGGATTATAGTTAATAATTATGTCTTGCTCTTTACCTGGAAAAAAATATTCTTTAATATCTAATATACCAAATCCAATGTAACCAAAGTCTCCTACTACTAAACTTGGATTACTTGGTTTTTTAAATAAGGCTAAACTGGTAGTAGTCTGTAATTTATTTTGCATAAATCCTAACTTTAAAGTACAAAAATATAATAAACAAATAAAAATTATAATTAAAAATTTGAAAATATTTATGGTTACTTTAGTCATTGTTACTTTCTTCTTTGGCAAATCCAAATCTAATTTTTTATCTATAAATATATAATATATTAAAAGCAAAATGAATGGAATTGCTAAAAGATAAAAGTACCATTTAAAACTTTTAATAAAACCTGTTATATATGTTGTTACTGCACTTGCTTGACTATTAATTTGAATAGATGCATAAACTCCTAAGAAATGATTAAATCCAAGTTCAGCGATGCCATATATAGTTAATATCAATACTAAAAGTAAATTCCATATCTTTGCAACTATTTTAGGCAAATAATCTAAAATAAAACTACAGAATAAAGCGATAATATTTAAACCTAAAAATATTCTTAACCCTTGGTATGAAAATATAGGTAATTTCTCAATTATTCTAAATATTAACTCCATCAAAATTAATGGCATAATTAATAAAATATAATTTTTTAAATATTTAATTTGCCACAATTTCTTTAACTTCTTCATGTTTACTACTCTCCTCTAATATTTGTTTTACAGGCTTATAGCTTTTACGATATTCGTCAAATATCCCATACTTTTTTATTAGTTCCATATGCTCTTTGGTAGGATAGCCTTTATGTTTTTTTATATTATATTCAGGATGCTCTTTATCTATTTCTAACATTATATGATCTCTTGTTACTTTCGCAATTACACTACCCGCTGCGATAGATAAAGATAGTGCATCTCCATGAATTATAGGTTTTGATGGAATATCAATGTCATTTAAGCTCATGGCATCACTTAAAATATATTCAGGTGTAACTCCTAAATTCTCTATTGCCAAATACATAGCTTTGCGACTAGCCTCTAAAATATTTATTTCATCTATCTCTTTAGCACTTACTATTCCTACACCGATAGCTATCGCATCCTTTTGTAATACTTTGTAATATTCTTCACGTTTCTTCTCACTAAGTTGTTTAGAATCATTAAGACCTTCTAATTCATAATTTTTGGGTAGGATAACTGCTCCTGCAACAACAGGGCCACATAAAGGACCACGTCCTGCTTCATCAACTCCAGCGATTAACGTAATGTTATTTTTATATAATTCGCGTTCATATTTTAATAAATTAGATTTCATTATCAAATACTACTCCTTTTATATATTCGTCTTTAATGTCATTTATAATTCTGTTACTTATTCTTTCATAATCTGGTTCACCATTTCTAATAGCACCCATTTTCTTTCCTAATTCTTCATATATAGCTTCAAAATCTAATTCAATATTACTTGGCTCAATATTATATCTCTCTTTTAACTTTTCAGGATAATATCTATTTAATTTATTTATTATATGGACTGCTACTTCATTAACATCTAAAATCTCTGTTTTAATTGAGAATATACTTGCTAAGTTTAAACCAATTTCGTTATTATCTATTTTAGGCCATAGTATTCCTGGAGTATCTAATAAAGCAATATTATGAGAGGTCTTTAACCAAACAAGCCCTTTAGTTATTCCAGGTTTATTACCAACGTTAGCAACACGTTTTCCTACCAGTTTATTTATTAGTGTCGATTTGCCGACATTTGGTATACCCACTACTAAAACTCTAATCTCTTTTTTATTCATACCCTTTTCTTCGCGTTTTAGTTGTAATTCTTCCATCATTTTATGGGTTTCATTTACTATTTTTTTTATGTCATTATCATTGTTTAGGTCAGCTAAAACTACTTTTGAGCCAATATTCTCATAGTACTTTATCCAACCTTCTATTTTTATAGGGTCTGTTAAATCTTTTTTGGTCATAATTAAAAGCTTAGGCTTGTTACCTATTATATCATAAATATTTTTAATTTTAGAAGACTTTGGTATACGAGCATCAACAAGCTCATAAACCATATCTATATTCTTATATTCTTTTATCATTAAACGCTTAGCTTTTTCCATATGTCCTGGATACCAGTTAATTGTTGTATTTTTTAAATTATCCATTTATATCACTTCCTTATTATATTTTGATTTTATAATATCTTGTTCCACCAATTTCTTCTAATAATATACCCCCATTATTTTCTATAACTTTTTCAGAAGCATAATTATCAGAAGAGGATTGTCCATAAATTTCTTTTAAGCCTAATTTTTTAAATTCATTTAATGCCAATTTTAACATTTTCGTACCATATCCTTTTTTTCTTTCAGATAACCTAACCGTATAATAAAAATTACCTGACCACTTTTTCCATTGATTATCTATTTTTGTTCTTATACAAATATAACCTACAGGAATACTATTAATATACAAAATATAAGTAATGGTAGGTGTGTCATATATACTAATATTCTGATATTTTCTTGCAAGTTGACTTTCTAAATAATTTTTAAATACTTCGTATGGCAATCCATTACATAAATTAGTTGAGCCAGGTTCTTTTAGAGGAATATCTTGATACATTTCATATTCAGAAACTCCCATATCTATGTTTAACTCTTTTAATTCATATTTCATATTTTACCTCTTTC
>CANDSI010000096.1 GCA_947388575.1 uncultured Mycoplasma sp. | reverse complement strand
AGTTTTTTTATTTTTTATTTTATTATTTTTTCTTTATTTAACTTTTCCTTTATCTTAGATATTGTTATGGTTTTGTTTGCACTTTCATATTCGATTAATTCTTGTTCTAAAGCTAAAACAGATATTTTATGTTTTTTATATTCTAATTGTTTTAAAGGATGTAAATGATTTTTTTCTGACCATAAATTATTTTTTGTTTTATACTGAAAATCTCCCATTATATCTATATCAACATCATCAATCCTATATTTTCCAAAGTAAGATTTATATTTATCTGTTTTAGAAAAAGCCATTTCTTTAACTTGATATTCTTTTAATCGGTTTGCTAATGTAAAGGCACCTTTTTTATCGGTCACAATATCAATGTCATGTACTTCAATATCAACACCTTGCATATTTAAAGATGTACTACCACTTAATATTATTGGATAATCTCTATCTTGTGTTAATTCTAGAATTTTAATGAAAACTTTTAGGTTCTTTTCTAATACATTCATAATAACTCCTGATTTATATTAAACTCATAAATGTTACTTGAGTAAAATTCTTATGGTGTCCTCGGGGCGATTCGAACGCTCGACCTACCCCTTAGGAGGGGGTTGCTCTGTCCAGCTGAGCTACGAAGACATATTTTTATTTTACTACAAATTCTTTTTTAAATCTATATAAAAACACGCATTTCTGCGTGTTATATTCTTAATTTGATTTTTCATATACTCAATTTTATTTAGTTTAATATTT
This sequence comes from uncultured Mycoplasma sp., assembly GCA_947388575.1. Next base: position 4,516 of record CANDSI010000096.1, on the reverse strand, counting down.
CTTTAATTCTCTAAATTTTTTAGTTTTTCTTCTTCTTCTTGAAGTTTTGCTTTTTCTTGTTCTACTAAATTTGCTGGAGCTTTGCTTACAAAATTATCATTTGATAATAAACTTTTTCTTTTAGCAATAGATGCTTTTAAGCTTTCTATTTCTTTTTCTTTTAATATCTTGTCTTCTTCTGTAAGTTCTTTTTCATAGTAAATAGTAATATCAAATCTTTTATTTTTAATATTATATTCCACTTTTTCTAACTTTTCTTCTGTAATATTTGTTATTTTTAAAATCTTCTTTATTAATTCATAATCTTCATTATTATTAAATTTAACTATCACACTTTTATCCATATGATTTTCTTGATATGTTTTACGATAAATACTTATTAATTCAATAATATCATTTACTTTTTTTTCGGTATCTTCATATATCTCTTTTTTGTTATATTTTGGATACTTGCTTGTCATTATATTTTCTTCAACATTTGGAATCATAGAATATATTTCATCAGTTACATATGGCATAAATGGGTGTAACATTTTTAATATGCTTTTTAAGACTTTTGTTAATACTTTTTTTGTTGTTATACTTTCCATATTAAACTTAGCAAATTCAATATAATTATCACAAAAATCATTATAGATAAAATTATATATTTCTGCTCCTGCATTATTAAGTTCAAATTTATCCATCCATTTTGTAACACTTAATATAGTTTTATTACATTTAGTTAATATCCATTTATCGGTATCACTTAGATTTTCATAGTTTTCATCTAAAGAAGATGTTCCTTCTAAATTCATTAAAACAAAACGTGATGCATTCCATAATTTATTAATAAAATTCCAAGTTGATTTTAAAGTTTCTTCATCAAATCTTAAATCTAAACCATTTGATACCGATGTTGTTAAATAATATCTTAGAGCATCAGCGCCATAACTCTCAATCATATCCATTGGATCAATGCCATTGCCTAAACTCTTAGACATTTTACGTCCTTCTTTATCTCTAATAAGTCCATGAATTAAACAATATTCAAATGGTCTTTTATTCATAAATTCTAAGCCTTGGAAAGTCATTCTATTAACCCAAAATGGAATAATATCATATCCTGTTACTAAAACATTATTAGGATAATATTTTTCTAAATCGCTTGTATTATCAGGCCAACCTAATGTTGAAAATGGCCATAAAGCGGAAGAAAACCATGTATCTAATACATCTTCATCTTGAACCCAGCCATCACTCGCTGGGGCTTCAATTCCAACATATACTTCATTATCTTTATACCAAGCGGGTATTCTATGTCCCCACCATAATTGTCTTGAAATACACCAATCGTATGTTATTTCCATCCAATGATTCATTATTTTTTCAAATCTTTTAGGTACAAAATTTACTTTGGCATTTTTATCTTGTTGGGTGGATAATACTCTATCTGCTAGAGGGCGCATTTTTACAAACCATTGCTTTGATAAATATGGTTCTATTAAAGCCCCGCTTCTTTCACTAAATGGTGCATTGTGCGTAATATTTTCGATACTTAATAATAAACCTTGTTCTTTTAAATCATTAATTAGCTTTTTGCGACACTCAAATCTATCAAGTCCAACATAAGAAGTAGCATTTTCATTCATAGTTCCATTAGGGTTAATACATACTACTCTTTCTAAATTATGTCTTAAGCCTACTTCAAAGTCATTTGGGTCATGAGCTGGCGTTATTTTAACACAACCTGTTCCTTTTTCCATATCAGCATGTTCATCACCTACTACTGGTATAAGTTTATTTACTATTGGTAAGATTACATTTCTTCCTATATATTTATTATATCTTTCATCTTTGGGATTAACTGCAACAGCTGTATCACCAAATAAGGTCTCAGGTCTAGTTGTTGCTACATCTAAATATTCTTCACTATCCTCTAATTGGTATTTTAAATGATAAAATGCGCCTGGGATATCTTTATATATAACTTCTTCATTAGATAAAGCAGTCATAGCCTCTGGGTCCCAATTTATAATTCTTTCTCCTTGATATATTAAACCTTTATTATATAAGTCAACAAATACTTTTCGTACAGCTTTAGATAACCCCTCATCTAATGTAAATCTTTCCTTACTATAACATAAAGATAAACCTAACTTAGCCCATTGTCTATGAATATTTTCGGCATATTCATCTTTCCAAGCCCAAGCATGTTTTAACCATTCTTCACGGGATAATTCTCTAGGATTTATACCAAGTTCCTCTTTTAATTTTTTATCAACTTTACTTTGAGTTGCTATACCAGCGTGGTCCATTCCAGGTATCCATACAGCATCATATCCTTGCATTCTTTTATAACGAATTAAAATATCTTGAATTGATGTATCCCAAGCATGTCCTATATGTAATTTTCCTGTTACATTTGGTGGTGGTATTACAATACAAAATGGTTCTTTGGCAGTTTTACTTGCTTCAAAATAACCATTATTCTTCCAGTTTTCATATTTTCCTTCTTCTACTAATTTATGATTATATTTTGTATCTAACATTTTTTTCTCCTTTAAATAATATTCTAAAATTTTACTATCTCTAAGTATTATAAACTTAGTTGAATAAACTGAATCATACTTAGATGAAACTAATTTATCATAGCAATTTTTTATTAGTTCTAAAGCAGCTTCTGGATATTCCCACAATAAAATAGCCCCTGCTTCTTTCTCTTTTTCAGTGATATTTAATGTTTTTGTATCTTTCTTTACTCTTCCTACAAAAACATGAGATGTCTGAATAAAATTATCATTAGATTTGTATTCTTTTGTTATTCCTAATTTTTTTATTATTTCTATTTCACAACCTGTTTCTTCTAATACTTCTCTTTTAAAAGTTTCTTCAACACTCTCATTATTTTCTAAACCACCACCTGGTAATTTATATTGTTCTTTGTTGCTTTTATAAAAAACTGCTATTTTTCCATCTTCTTTTATAACAATACCTCTAGATGCTACTCTTTCTTTAAGATTATTAAACTCACTTACTTGTAATCCTAAATCTTTGTCAGAAATTTCAGTGATAATATTTTCCATCTTATTCCTTCTTTCTAAAATAAAAAAGGATAGTACCAAAGGGTGCTTTTGGGCACGGTACCACCTTTTATTTAACTTATTTTTGTAACGCATAGTATGCGGTCTATTCTACTTTTTTCAAATAGACAACTTGCAAGCTACCTTCAGAAGTTTTCTTACTTAAGTTCCACCTATCTTAAGCTCTCTATTAAGACTTTTTACTTCTTACTCCTCTTGGTCTTCGTTTTTTATAAATATATTCTAGCAAATTTTTTTTATTTTGGCAATATTTAATTAACCTACAACTTTTCCTTCTTTATCAACTTGGATTACTTTGCCTGTTTTGGTAATAGTTATTAAATAACCTATACTATTTTTACCAACTTTATAAGCATTACTATAATCTTCTGTTTCTAAATCTAATAAATTTTCTAAACTAAAATCTTTATTATCGTATTCTTTTATATTTAATTTCTTATCATTAGTTACTACTACATAATAATCTTCTTCTAATGTTAAATGTAAATAACCTGTGCTATCAATTTCTTTTCCTGAATAATCAGTGATATAATATAAATTATTTGCTGTTGTCTTTATGTATTTATTATTAAAGTCAACAATATTTTTTGTAGTAGTAGCTACCTTTGTACCATTTTCATCAAATAAAACATAAGAATCGTTACTTTCAGTACCAATATAATTGTTCTTAACTTTCTCAATTTTATTATAATTAAATGGTATAACACTTTTTGCTTCTTCTTCTATTTTTATAACACCATATTTATTATTTTTATTTTCAGCGATTATATATAGATTGTTATTAGAGATAAATGTTATTTTATTCTCTTTAGTATCTATTCCTGGATTAACACTAGAATATCTACTTAAAGTTTTATTATTTTTTAAATCATATAACATTATTGTTTTGTTGTTCTTGTCTAATGAATCTATAATAAAGACATATCTTTCATTTATTATAGGTAGCCATCCTGTATTATCTTTATTGGTTGCGATTAAACAAGTATTAAGAGAATTAGTATCACTCTCAACTGTATTTTTATTTGTACAACTATAGGTTCCTAATAATGTTTTTTTAGTTTCTTCTTTGTAAAAATATAATTTTCCATCTAAGTAGTTTAAATTGGCAAATTGACTACTTAATTTTCCTTCATTTATTGATAAGCTTAAATCTTTTTCTTTGTCATTTTTATTTACATAGGTAATATCTATATTGTTTTCAATAATATTTATCTTGTATGAATATTTGCTATTTGTTAAAACTTTTTCTTCGTTATAAATGTTTAATTCATTATAATAACTATTAAATAATTCTATTCCTTCTTCATTATACTTATTATTCTTATAATCTTTAATATATAATTTGTTGTCTTTAACCAAACCAACATAATCATCTAATAAACTAATATAATCATATGTCCCTTCGATTACTTGTTTTGATTTGTAATCATATA
>CANDSI010000095.1 GCA_947388575.1 uncultured Mycoplasma sp. | reverse complement strand
CCCCCCCAGACTTCAGACTATTCAAATTTTGATTACAAAATTGTTCATAAGTTAAGTTTGCTAAATAAAAGACTCCTTCACCATTAACCAAAACAAAATAATGCTTAAAATCAACACCCAAATCTAATAAATTAATAAGTCTCACATTTAAATGTCTTTTTTTCATCTCTTCAAATAAATAACTGTTATAAACATGACACATTCTATTAATTGTTAAATCTTTTAGCTTTTCTTTTGTAATATTTATTGAGTTTTCTATTTCCTCCTGAATATTTATACCTCTAACATTTTGCATTTTAAATATATCCATATTACTCATACCTTACTATATCAAAAAATCTTTGTTCCTTAATTTTACTACTTGAAGAATCTATAAAATCTAATTTAAATGAGCTTTCTTTCAAATTTTCTTCAAAAACTACTTTTTTAACTCTTTTAGCAACACCAACACTACCATCAAAAAAATTAACATCACCAAGTATTGCTTTAATTTCATTTTTAATTAACGGATAATGAGTACAACCAAGAACTACATTTTTAATATTATTATATTGTAAGTTATCTTGTAAATAAGTTTTTAAATCTTCTTTTCTATCTTGTTCAATTAAATCTGCCAAACCAGGAAAAGCCCCAATAACCATATTATCATTAGAAAAACTATGATATAGTTTTAAAAACTTTTCAGATTCTATTGTACCTTTAGTAGCCATAACTAAAGTTTTACCTTTAGGACTATTATCAAAAACTTGTTTTATCGCAGGTTCTATAGCAATTATCGGAACATCAAAATTATCTCTTAAAAAGTCTTTACATATCGCACTAGCAGTATTACAAGCAATAACAATTATTTTACAACCTTTATCTATTAATTGTTGAACTATATTTCTTGTAATTATTAATAATTCATCTTTAGTTTTATCTCCATAAGGATTATTAAAAGAATCACTATAATAAAAATAATGGTAATTAGGTAATAGTTTTATTATTTCTTTTAAAACTGTTACTCCCCCAATACCCGAATCAAAAATTCCTATCATAAAATCCCTTCTTTAATAATTTTATTATAAAACACTTTTAAATATTTGTAAAATTGTTATATAATATAAATGTAAAGGAGTATCAAAAATGAGAATAGGAATTTTTACTGATGCTTATGAACCATACATTTCAGGTGTTACAACCAGTATTAAAATGTTACATGAAGTATTCATATTAACAGCTAATTTAAAAAGATACAAATTTGAATATGATAAAAAAAATAAAATAGTATATATCCCTGGAATTAAAACTGGAATATATGATAGTCGTCTTACAAGTATATATTCTAGAAAAGCTATGAAGATAATAAAAAAATGGAACTTAGATATAATTCACTCTCAAACAGAATTTGGTATTGGTGCTTTTTCTAGAATAGTATCTAAAAAATTAAATATTCCTGTTGTTCACACATATCATACTTTATATGAAGATTATTTATATTATATAACGCATGGTCGTTTTGAAAAACTAAGTCAAAAAATAGCTTTAAAAATAACTAAATATTATACGGAAAAGAAATGTGATGCTTTAATAGTCCCTACAGATAAAATAAAAGATTTATTTGTAAACAAATATCATATTACTAAAAACATTAATGTTATACCAACAGGTATAGACACTAAAAAATTTGAATTAACTCTTAAAATGGAAAAAGAAATAAAACAAATAAGAAAAAAATACCAATTAAAAGATAATGACTTTATAATTGGAACTGTTGGTCGAATAGCTAAAGAAAAAAGCTTTGATAAACTAATAATAGCTATGAAAGATTTAATAAAAAAAGATAAAAACATTAAGCTATTAATTATCGGCAAAGGTCCCGCTAAAGAAGAATTAGAGAATCTAGCCAAAAGTTTAAATATTGAAAATAATATTATTTTCACAGGTCCTGTTTCCTATGATTTAATGCCAAGTTATTATAACACATTTGATTGTTTAACATCTTTTTCTAAAACAGAAACGCAAGGGTTAACTATAATTGAAGCTCTAGCCTCATCTATTCCAACAATATGCATTAATGATAAAAGTTTTATTGATGTAATTAAAAATAATTATAATGGTTATTTATTTAATAATCAAAATGAATTTATCAATTATATAATAGATTTAAAAGAAAACAAAAAACTTTATAATGAAATGACAATAAATGCCAAAAAAAGTATATATAATTATACTAAAGAAGCTTTTGCTAATAACATTTTAAAAGTTTATAGTAAAGCTATTCAAAAAATTAACAAATAATTTACACAAGACCAAAAACATATGATATAATTTTATTAGGTGGTTTATCATGTTAAGTAGTAAAAAAGACATCTTAGACATTTCAAGAAATGTAAGTTTTTCAAAAGTATTAAATAAAAAAGATCTTCCAGGTTATATTAAACATTATATTTTAGAAGATGAAAATGTTTTAGTAGCCTATAAAACTTCTAGAGATCATGCTATATTTACAGATAATAAAGTTGTAATCTTTGACACTATAAAAAAAATTAATAGAAAAGAGATCTATACACTTTCTTATAATAGTATAATTGCAATTTCAATTACATTTGATGTAATTGATGCTAAATTAGATTTATATTTAGAATGTGGACATCCTGTAAAATTAAAATTTATTGACTTAGAAGCTGAAGATAAAATACGTTTAAGATTATTATATACCTATTTAAGTCGTAGAATTAACAATGAAAAAATTCCTAAAGACTTATATATTAGGCTTATAAAAGATGATGTAAAATTTATTACTAATCCTAAAGCCTTTGAAGAAGAGTAAATCTTCTTTTTATTTGAATAAATTAAAAACTCTAAGAATAATCTTAGAATTTTATCATATTATTTTTTCTATAAAATCAGACTCTGCTATTTTTGGACATTGTACTAATAAAGCTTCCATTTCATTAGTACAAATTTTAACTTCCATTATTTGCTCTCTTTTCTACTACCCTTTTTATCCTTCTTATCTTCTTTTATTTCTGGTTTAGGTAAAGATTGTTTACGAGATAAATTAAGTCTACCACGATTATCATATCCTATTGCTTTAACCATAATCTTATCACCAACACTTACGATATCTTTTGGTTTTTCTACTCGTTTATAATCAAGTTCTGAAACATGTACTAACCCTTCACATCCAGGCCATAACTCTACAAAGCAACCAAAGTCTTCTACTTTAACAACCTTTCCTGTATATATTGCATTTACTTCAACTTCTCTAACTACTTCTTCAATCATTTTACGAGTTTTAGCAATAATACTAGCATCAGTATGATAAATAATTACTCTTCCATCATCTTCAATATCAACTTTAACTGCATCTTTATCATTTACAGTATTAACATTACTAGCCTCTAAAATAATTTTTGTAATCATTTCTCCACCACGGCCAATAACATCTTTAATCTTATCAGGATTGATTTTGAAAGTATCAATTTTAGGAGCATATTTGCTTAAAGATTTACGAGGTTCAGAAATACAAGCTTCCATAGTATCAAGTATTTCCATACGTGCTTTTTTCGCTTGCGCTAAAGCTTCTTTTAATATTTTCTCGGTAACTCCTTTAATTTTAATATCCATTTGTAGAGCACAAATACCTTTTCTCGTACCAGCTACTTTAAAATCCATATCTCCCATATGATCTTCTAAACCTTGAATATCAGTTAAAATAGTATGCTTCTTTTTATCTTCTGATTCAATAAGTCCCATTGCAATACCTGCAACCGGGCTTTTTATTGGTACACCTGCTGCCATTAAACTTAAGCACCCTGCACAAATAGTTGCTTGACTAGAACTACCGTTAGATTCTAAGATTTCACTAACAACACGAATAGTATATGGGAATTCTTCTTCACTAGGTATTACTTGAGCAAGAGCTCTTTCACCTAAAGCTCCATGTCCAATTTCTCTTCTTCCAGGCGCACCATATCTACCAGTTTCGCCTACTGAGAAAGATGGAAAATTATAATGTAACATAAATCTCTTAGTATCTTCTAACCCTAAACCATCAAGTATTTGATGTTCACCTATAGCACCTAAAGTAGTAGTTGCAAGCGATTGTGTTTCTCCTCTTGTAAATAGTGCAGAGCCATGCGTTCTAGGAAGTAAATCAATATCACAAGATAAAGGTCTTATTTCATCAATTTTTCTACCATCAGGTCTAATTTTTTTATCAGTTATAAGTGCCCGTACTAAATTAGCTTCTAGTTGATTAGCAAGTTTTTCCACTTGTTTAAGTTTTGCTTCAACATCTTCATTATCAGCATAAACTTCTGCGAAATTTTCAACAATTCTTTGTTTAACTTCTTCAACCGCTGCTGCTTTTGCAAGTTTACCATCAACCTTTAAAGCTTCTAACATCATAGACTTACCAAATTCATTAACATCTTTTTCTATTTCTTCATCAATTACTTCTTTAGCAAGTTCTATCTTTTCTTCACCAATTTCTTTAATAATTTGTTCTTGGAAATCACATAATTTCTTCAAGTTTTCATGACCAAACATTAAAGCTTCTAGCATATCTTTTCCTGATAACTCACTAGCCCCTGCTTCAACCATACAAATAGCATCTTTAGTTCCTGCAACAGTTAAAGATAATTCACTAGCATCAATTTGTTCTGCCGTTGGATTAATAATTAATTCTTTACCAATTTTACCAACAACTACTCCTGCAACTGGTCCATCAAAAGGAATTTTTGAAATTCCAAGACATAAACTTGTTCCAAATAAAGCAGCCATCACTGGTGAATTATCTGGATCAACTGACAAGACAGTGTTAACAACTTGTATTTCTTGACGTAATGCTTCGTCAAACATTGGACGAATTGGTCTATCAATCAAACGAGCGGCCAAAGTAGCTTCATCACTAGGACGACCTTCTCTTTTTATAAATCCTCCTGGAATTTTACCTACTGAATATAATTTTTCTTGATACAAAACTTGTAATGGAAAAAAATCTTGTCCTAAAACTTCTTTACCCATTACACAAACCGATAAAACTACTGTATCACCATAGCGAACTAAAACAGCACCATCAGTTTGTTTTGCCATTTCCCCTGTTTCAACTATTAAATCTCTTCCTAAGAAATCTAGCTTAAATACTTTCTTCATAAATCCTCCATAATTTTTCTAGAACAAAAGATTTAAAAAATGATAAATCATTTTATTAAATCCCTCTAACCTCACGATTAGTTTTTTTCTGCTTCATTGACTTCGTTACCTACATTCTCCACAGACTTAAATTCCGATGGTCGCCACCGTACTAGT
>CANDSI010000094.1 GCA_947388575.1 uncultured Mycoplasma sp. | reverse complement strand
AATGACAACACAAATTTAAAATAGAAACATATAATGTCATGAGCTAACAAAAAGGAGATTTAAAATGAAATTAACTGATATATCAAAAGAAGAATTAGAAACTATGAATTATGATGATATAGCTTACATCATCTTAAATGAAAATAAAAAAGCCGAAAAAATAAATGTATTATTTAAAAGTGTATGTGATGCCTTAAATTTAAGTGAAGCTGAATATGAAGCCAAAATCGCTGATTTCTTTGAACTTCTTACAACAGATAAAAGATTTATTATGTTAGAAGATGGTTCATGGGACCTAAGAGAATTACACAATCCAGAAGTTATAATAGACGATGAAGATGATGAAGAAACAATCATAGACGTTGAAGAAACAATTAATGAAGCAGAGGAAGAAGAGGAAACAGATATCTTCTATGATGCTGACAATGATGATGATTTACCTGATGATGATTTAGAAGATTTAGTAGTAATTGACGTAGATGAAGAAGAAGCAAACAATTAATGTTTGTTTTTTTAAACGTTTTTGATATAATAAATAATTAGAGAGGAAGAATTATATGTTTGAAAGATTAAACGCCATTGTAGACAAATTTAATGAACTCCAAACTGAGTTAACTAATCCTGATATTATAAGTGATTATAATAAATTAAAAACCTTATCAAAAGAATCTAGCGATTTAGAGGAAACAGTAAAAAAATATCAAGAATATAAGGATACTGAAGCCGGAATAGAAGATGCTAAAGCTTTAATGAAAGATGAAGAGCTAAAAGAAATGGCTACTTTGGAATATGAAGCATTAAAAGAAAAATTGGAAGTATTAACTAAAGAATTAGAAATTTTATTAGTACCAAAAGATGAAAATGATGGTAAAAATGTTATCATGGAAATCAGAGGAGCCGCTGGTGGTGATGAAGCCAATATTTTTGCAGGAGACTTATATCGTATGTACACATATTATGCAGAGAAAAATAATTGGAAAATCGAAGAATTACATGCTTTAGAAGGAACAAGTGGAGGCTATTCTCAAGTTGAAATCCTAATTAAAGGTGAAGATGTTTATAAAAAGCTTAAATACGAAAGTGGTTCTCACCGTGTTCAAAGAGTACCTGTAACAGAAACACAAGGACGAGTTCATACATCTACTGCAACAGTATTAGTTATGCCTGAAGTTGAAACTGCAAATATAGAACTTAAAGAAAGTGATATAAAAATGGATGTATATCATTCAAGTGGAGCTGGTGGCCAATCAGTCAACACTTCCAATTCTGCAGTAAGACTTACTCATATACCAACTGGAATTGCAGTTACTTGCCAAGTTGAACGTAGTCAGCTAAAAAATAGAGAACGCGCTATGAATATGTTAAAAATTAAAATTAATGATGAAATAAGAAACAAAGAAGAACAAAAATTAGGAGAAGCTAGAAAGAACAAGATTGGTACAGGCGACCGTTCAGAAAAAATCAGAACATATAACTATCCTCAAAATCGTGTAACAGATCACAGAATAAACTTCTCAATTATGAGTCTAGATAGAGTTATGGATGGAGAATTAGAACCAGTTATTGAAGCCCTACAAACAGAAGACTTAAGATTAAAATTAGCTGGAGAAACATTTGAATAGAGAAGCATTTGCTTTTCTTTTTATATTGTTATATAATATAGCGCAAAAAGGAGTTGATTTGTATGAAACATTATGAATATGAATTAATAGATAAATTATTAAAAGAAAAGGGTTTAGAGCATCAAAAATGTAAAAGATTATACCAAAGAAAATATAGTGAAGTAGTAGCAATCTTAAATCTATTTTTTAATTTACCAGAAGAGAAAAAAGAATTATTTTTGCCTCTTCTATCATCGACTATTTGGAATTCTAATCTTGAAAATATAAAAGAGATATTTGATATATTCTCTAGTTTATCAGAAAAGCAAGAGGCGCTATTTAAGCCTCTTCTAACATCAAATATTTGGCACTCTAATCCAGACAATGTAAGAGCTATATTTGATATATTTTCTAACTTATCAGAAGATCAAAAAAAATTATTTATGCCTCTTTTAACATCAAATATTTGGAATTCTAATCCTAGAGATGTAAAAGCAGTAATTGACATATTCTCTAATTTACCAGAAGATCAAAAAGAATTATTTATGCCACTTTTAACATCAAATATTTGGAATTCTAATCCTAGAGATGTAAAAGCAATAATTGACATAATATCTAATTTAACAGAAGATCAAAAAGAATTATTTAAGCCTCTTTTAACATCAACTATTTGGATTTCTAATCCTGAAAATGTAAGAGCGATAATAGAATCTAAAATATGGGATAATGCTTTATATAGAAAATTGTTAACTAAAAGTATTTGGAATAAATCCATAACAAAAATAGAAAATGTTATTGAAACTATGGAAGAACTAAAAATAGAAAAATATATAACTCCAACTTGTCTTAGTTTATCACCAATTCAAATTAAAGCATTATATCATTATATGAAAGAAAATAATATTCTTGTAATAATTGATGGTAAATTAAATCCTCTATTTAATGTTTCTCCTTCAATTATGTTAAAAAGATATGGAGTAAACATAAAAGAGTTAGTAGAAAGAGAACGTGAAAATGGATTATCTAAATAGTATACTTGATAAAGAAGCTTTAAATAACATAATTGAAACATATGATAATGAATTATTATTAAAGTTAGATACTAATAATATAATAAGTATAATTAATTATTTAAAAAGAAATAATATTGATTACATAGAAGATATATTAAGCTTATATACTGATCTATTTATATTAGATGTAAATGATTTTATTAATAGATTTGAAATACTAAAAAACAGATATGGTAAAAATTTTTGTGATAATCTAGCATATAAACTTGATATTTTAGAAAGTATGTGGGAAATATGAATTTAAATAATATTGGAACTGCTGATTTAAAATTGCTAAAAGAATTATATCCTAATAATTTTAATGAAATAGAGCAAAAATTAAAAGAAAACTACCCTATTCAATATTTAATTGGATATGTAGACTTTTATAATACCAAAATAAATGTTAATGAAAATGTTTTAATACCTAGATTTGAGACAGAGTTATTAGTTGATAAAACTATAAAATTTTTAAAAAATAAGAATTATAGTTCATTAATAGATATATGTACCGGAAGCGGTTGTATTGCTATTTCTTTAAAAAAACAAGTTAATTTAGAGATAGATGCCTGCGATATTAATGAAGAAGCCTTAAAAGTTGCTAATATCAATGCCTTAGAAAACAATGTTAATATAAATTATTTTAAATTAGATATATTAAAAGAAAGACCGACAAAAAAATATGATTGTATCATTTCCAATCCACCATATGTTAAATATGAAGAATATACTTCTCCTGAAACAAAATTTGAGCCTAATATAGCACTATATGCTAATAATAATGGATTAGAGTTTTATGAAAGAATTCTATCTACTGCAAATAATTACTTAAACAAAAATGGTTCAATAATATTTGAAATAGGAGCCACTCAATCTAACGCCATAAAAAAAATAGCTTCATGCTATTTCCCAAATTCTAAAATAACCATAGAAAAAGACTATAATAACTATGATCGTTTTATATTCATAGAAATATAGTCTTTTTTTAATTTAAGTTCTAACGAACAGGTTGTTTTTCTTCTGTATCAGATATTTCTGTATTATACATTCCATTTATTAATGAAGAATCTGCAGCAGGTAAAGTCATTATTTTAGAAACAGCATCAATAAATTCATCTCCGCCTTTTCTAAATAGAATAGGACGCGCTTTAGCAGCAGCTAAAGCTTCCTTCAATACCATTAATTCATCTCTAAGTTCCATAATAAAACCCCTTTCATAGAAAAGTATTCTATCACATTTAGCCAATAAAATCAATCACAAAGTTTGTAAGCAAATAACTTAGCCCAAAACTAAGAGATAAAACTAACAATTTAGCTTCTATTTCCTTATTTTTCTTCATAAACTGATTAAAATTAACACCATTAAAGATAAAAATTGACATCAAAGTAAAAAATGTATATAAATAAATTTCAATTCTCATTAATTTTCTTCCTCATATTTCTTAATTTGTTCAAATCTTTTAATTCTTCTTTCTAAAGTTGGCATTGGAGTATTTATAAAAGAATCTATAATATCTTTAACAAAATTTATATCTGGAGTAATCTCACTCCCCAGAGCCAAAATATTTGCTCCATCATGATCTCTTCCTAAAAAAGCATCCTGAACTGTTGCAGCTCTAACACATCTAATACCTTTCACTTTATTGGCAGCAATACACACACCACTTCCAGAACAACAAATAAGAATACCAAGTGAAGAATCATTATCTCTTACCATTTCTGCTATTGGAAATGCGACATTAGTAAAATCATTGGCTTCCCTCTCATCATTAAAAGGATCTGCTACTTCATGATTACAACTAATTAGATATTCAATAATTTTATTTTTTAGATCACTACCTCTATAATCAGCACCAATATAAATAGTCATAAATAAAAACCTCCAATATTATTATACCAAAAGCAAATAAAGTAAAACAAATAAAAAATACAATTATACTTAAACTTTACTATAGAATATTATTATCGGGTGGAGTTTATGAAGGAAGTAAGTATATTATACAATGGCGAATTTTTATCTATAAAAGAAAATGATACAAAAATCTTTTTGCATACAGATAATGTACTAACACTTATCCACTTAGTAGAGGGACAGGAAAAAAATTTTAAAAGAAGACTCGAATTTAAGAAAAAAGTTAATAATAGTAATAGATATATGTCTTTTTCATATAATTTAAACTCAAAAACATATTTTTCAGGAAGTTTAACCATATCAAGTAACAATGAAATAACAGGTACCATAAGCTATCAAATATTAATACCAAATTCCACACATATCAATGAAGGATATTATCTAACAATAAACTCTGGTAGCTATTATTTAGAACATATCATAACAGCAAATATAGAAAAAGCCTGTTTAGAAGAAAAACAAATCTCAACTCTTTCAATTGCAAGTATTGAAGCCTTCTTATTTAACTTATTAAATAGAATAAATAATTTACATAGCATTAACAATAAACCTCTTATTTTCCCACCATATATTAGCCACATATTAAATGAAGAAAATAACATTATTAATATTATTGAAAGCCTAATAGAAAAATATCCTGAATTAGAGGACTTTTTAAAAAGATATCAGCAAGCATATACAAGAAAAAGAACTTTTTCCTCTTGATTTATTAGCAATATATGATAGAATAACAA
>CANDSI010000093.1 GCA_947388575.1 uncultured Mycoplasma sp. | reverse complement strand
CAGAAAAGTGTATACCCACTTTTGAAATTTTTCGCCTTAACTGTTATTTTTAATTTAACATAACTTTTTATATTTGGCAATACATTTTGAAAAGAAATTTAATATATATCATTATTTCCAAACTCTATCACAATTTTTAGTTTCTTTATCTTTGAATGCTTTAAAAATATCTACATTATTCATATTGGCTATACTAAGTAAATATATAAAGCAATCTGCTAATTCTTCTTCAACACTATCATTATATTCTTTTGCTATATCTAAATGTCCATTTGTGTTTTTTCTTATTGCTTTAGCAAGTTCTCCTAATTCTTCTAAAAACAATATCATTTCTCTTTCAATTGTAACGCCATCAAATCTTCTAGCTTTTTTCATATCCTTTATATATTTTTGAATTTCTGCAACAGAACTTTTTTCATTTAATAATTCCAATTTTTCTTTCAATTCCATATCTTACTCCTATATTTTTTTATACATATTAGCTAATTTATTCGCTACCTCATAGCTTTTCTTATAAAACTCTAGTGGTGTTAAATTCAAATATTCATATCTATATACTGATTCCAAAGTAATATGTCCACTAAAATTTGAAGTGACCCACGAAAGTTGGACAGTTTTTTATGCTACTTGTTCAAAATCAATTCTATATTGAATTGGACTTTTTCCTTTTAGTCTTAATTTTATACGCTCATTATTATAATAATTTATATAATCTATAAGTTCTCTTTTAGATTGAGCTACACTTTCAAATGTTTTATCATAGAAAAACTCTGTCTTTAATAAACCAAAGAAGTTTTCTGCACAAGCATTGTCTAAGCAATTTCCTTTTCTAGACATGCTTTGTATGATTCCTTTTTCTGCTAGACGATTTTGATATTTCTCCATTTGATATTGCCAACCTTGATCTGAGTGAAGAATCAAATTGGTATTGTCTGAAATCCTTATAAATGCTTTGTCTAGCATATCTTCTATTTGATGAAAGTTTGGGCTTTCAGATATATTATAACTTATAACCTCTCCATTAAACAAGTCTACTATGGGAGATAAATATATTTTTGTATCTAATACATTAAATTGAGTAACATCTGTAACCCATTTTGAATTTGGCTTATCTGCTTTAAAATCTCTCTTTAATATATTTGGAGCAACTTTTCCATAATTACCTTTATATGAGCGATATCTTCTTACTCTTACAAATGATTGTAACCCTAACTCTTTCATTAATTTATAAACGGTTTTTTTATTTAATTTATAGCCTCTATTTAAAAGTTCATATGTAACTCTACGATAGCCATATCTTCCTTTATTTGAAAGATATATTTGCTTTATCACTTCTTTAACTTCTTCATATTTATCAGGTCTTTCTAGTTTGCTAATGATGTCATAGTAAGTGCTTTTAGATAATTCTGCTTTTCTTAATAGAGCCGTTATTTTATACTTTTGCCTTAATTCATAAACGGCTAATGCTTTTTCTTTTTTTGTTGGCTTGTTCTTTTTTGAACTAAGGCTTGTAATTTTTTTAAGTAATCGTTCTCCATTCTTAAATCTTCTATTTCTTTTAAAAGTTCTTCATTACTTTTATCAGATTTTAGAGAAGATTTAGAAGTAGATTTTATGGATGTATTTGAATTAGTATTTTGTTTATTTTTCTTCTTTTTCACACGATTTACTCTTACTCTATCAATTGCGATATTTCTATTATTAAGCAAATACCCGAGCACCTTTTTCATCATACATTTGCTTCCATAATACAACATTTGTAGAAGAAGGCAATCCAAAATGAATAGCCGTCTTTTCAAAAGATAAATGGTTAGCATACATATATTCTACCACATCTACCTTGAATTTGCCATCATATTTCTGAATTGGCTTTGGTATAAGTCCATTTTTACCATAAGTCTTATACCTATTAGTCCATACTCTTATTTGTTCTTGATGGACATTAAATTTTCTTGCTGCTTCTCTATATGAATGCTTTCCATAAACAACATATTTTACTGCTTTAAATTTAAAATCAAATGAATATTTAAACATACTGGTGAACCTCCATACTTTAATATTTTTGTCCAATATTTTTGGTTCACCTCAAAGTAAACTTATTTTGAGAAAGGAGCGTTGGAGCTATGAGTTACGCTATCGTAAGAAATGAAAAATTAACACGAGCAGAAATAAACGGAAAAGGCACTCATAATAATAGAAAAGCAAAAAATCATTCTAATAAGGATATTGATCCTACTAGAACACATTTGAATTATTATATTAAGAAAAATGAGTTCACATATACAAAAGAATTTGATAAATATATAAAAGAAAATAATTTACAAGGTCATCTTCGTAGTAATAGTATTATAATGTGCCAAATGATATTTACTTCCGACCAAGCATTCTTTGATAAAATTGGAGAAAAAGAAACTAAACGATATTTTGGTGAATGTTATAAATTTATCTGTAATTACAAAAATTTAGGAGAGAAGAATATAATATCAACTGTAGTACATCTTGATGAAGGAGCACCACACATGCACTTAATGTTTGTACCTGTTGTGCATACAAAAGATAAAGAAGGCAATAAAATTGATAAGGTATGTGCTAGGGATTTTTGGAAAGGCAGAGATAGTTACAGGAAGTTACAAGATGCTTATTTCAATCATGTTAAATCGAAAGGCTTTGATTTAGAACGAGGTATGTTTGTTGAAGATACTAACAGAAATCATTATACAATTGAAGAATATAAGAAGATTACAAATTATGATAATACTAAAAAACTTTTAAATGAAATAAAACTTGAACTACCAGAAGTTCCAAATATAAATGACATTAGCAAGTTTTCAATAAAGCGAGATGAAAAGATATTAGAAAAAATTGTAAAACCTAAAGATGATTTAATTAAAGAATTATATAAAGATAACTTATCATTGCATAAAGAATTAACAAAACAGTCTAAAGTTATTGATGAAGCTCAAAGATATCAAAATTAATAAAGAATTTCTTATTCTTGCAAATACACCATTAATATAATTTTGAGTTACATTAAATTTTTTGCATGCGACCTTTATGCTTTTATCATCAAATGAGGTAGCAGAAAAAAATCTTAATATTTCTTTTTCTGTTCTGTTAGCAGTTAATCCACTAATAAAGACATCTATTTCATCATATTCTTCATATTCTTCAATTGAATTATCATTTTCTCCATTTATTTTTAAATTTATATCATATGCTTGTCCTTGAATCTCATGTGATGAAAATTCCTTTATTTTTGATATTGCATAATAATATAGCTTTTTATAAAAAATAGAACTATAGCTACTATCATATTCATCTGTAGTAATTTTAGGTTGCCCTTCTTCTGTAATTGGATTTCCATTATTCATTAAATAAATATATCCTTCTTGCATTAAATCATAATAAAAATTTGGTACTGCTTTAAATCCATTATCTTTCATATATCCAATGGCTGATTTCGTTGCAATTTTAATCACAGCCATAATTTCCTCAATATTCTTTTTACAGAAAGATGCAGGTAAACCACAAGACTTGTGTTCTCCAATATATAGTCTTGTTCTATAAACGCCTGGTCTCTTTTCAAATTTATTTACTATTTGTGAATAATCTTGTCTGCTTCGCCCCATTACTCCTGTAACTAAATCATATACTGAAATATCTAATTCTTTTGCAAGATTTTCTAATTGTCCTAAAGAAAAATAAGTTCTAACATTAGGATTTATTTCTTCTATAAAATTTTCTCTTTTTGAAACTATTAATTTATCTTTCGCTTGTTGATACCTTTGCGAATAACATCTGTCTTGTCTTCCTGCTACAAAGTCATAATATAATTGCTCACTTTTATCTAATACATATACCATAAAATCTCTTGGGCTTATTCCATATATTTTAGAAAGTTCTTGAATTTCTGTATATGTAAACATGTAATTTCCTGTTCTTTTCATTCTTAATGGCAAAAAACTATCTAATATTGAATTTCCTTTATTAGTTAATATATCTTCTTTATATTTTTTGTATTTTACTGAATAAAAATAACCAGTATCTTCTTCACTTTTTGGACTTCTTCTTAAATCTTTTATTCCTAAAATATTTCTGGCTAAATCTTTTTTATTGATTTTGAATCTTTTTTCATATTCATCCATTTCTGCATATGAAAACTTACTTGTAAAATCACTTGTAACTTTTCTTTGTAATATAGCATTTAGAATTTCTTTCTCAATTTCACTAAAATATTGGTTTTTAGCATCTAAATAAACATTAGATTTAGCTTTAGCATATGTGCCTCTTTTTAATTCGTAAATCATATGTTTTTTTATTCCTAATAAATCAGCTAATTGTTCTAAAGAAACACCCAAATATGCACTTATTTGATTTAATTCTTGAATAGTAAAGTTTTTGGAATCATCATATTTAATTTTATATTTCATACATTGCATCATTCATATAAATATTCTCTTTTCTTAAAATCATTTTGTCATATCTCGATATCTTTTTAATATCTTATTTTTCGTTTATTTCTATATACTTGCTTAATTCAGTAAAATCATCATTAGAATTTACATAGCCTCGTTTGAGGTAACTATTGCCACCCTCAACACTACAAGCACCACATTTACAAGTAACTTTATCGTGAGTATGCTTTGACACTATGATATCTCCACATAAATTACATTTAATTGAATTTTTAATAATCTTTTTCAAATTTACACCTCATTATCTTCTTTATTATTTATATCAATATGCTTATTTATATCTTCTTCAGTTGGTAATTTATCTAGTATTTCTTTTGGTAATTCATTTCTAACTTCATAAGAAGTAACTCCGATAGGGGCATTTGTTCCTTTTAAAGCCCATTCTACAGATAATTTATCTTTTCCTTTACAAAGTAATAGACCAATAGTTTGATTATCTTGTTCTTTCCTTAATGTTTCATCAACAGCCGTTACATAGAAACTTAATTGTCCAGTATATTCTGGTTTAAATTCATTGTTTTTTAGTTCAACAACAATATAACATCTTAAGTCTAAATGATAAAATAGCATATCAATATAATAATCTTGCTTTTCAGTAGAAATTTTATATTGATTGCCTACAAAGCTAAATCCTTTTCCTAATTCTAGTAATACATTTTTTATTCTTTCCATCATCGCATTTTCAATGTCTTTCTCAATAGCTTCTTCTTTTATTCCTTCAAGTTCAAAAATATATGGGTCTTTAATTACATCTCTTGCAAGTTCACTTTGTGGAATAGGTAATTTATCTTTGAAATTTGTAAGTTTCTCGGTAACTGCCTGTCTTTCATATAATTGTAAATCTATTTGATGATCTAAAACTGTTTTTGCCCAACCATTTTCTACACACTTTTCTGCATACCAATTTCGTACAT
>CANDSI010000092.1 GCA_947388575.1 uncultured Mycoplasma sp. | reverse complement strand
CCGCTGAGTTAATTCATTTAAAAAGTAAAATGTTAATTAATTCAGAAGAAAAAGATGATAGTCTAAATGATGAAGAATTTCATATTGAATCAGAAGAAGATTTGAAACGTAAAATATTAGAATATGAAAAGTATAAAAAGATTACAAAAGATTTAGAAGAGCAACTTGAAAAAAGAAATAATTTTTATACCAAAAGTCCAATGAAATTAGACGAATTTATTACTAATAATCCTATAAGCTTTGGCTCTGTAAGTGTAGAAGATTTAGTAAATGCATTAAAAAGTTTTAAAATGCGTGAAAAACTATCGAAACCATTAAATACAAGAATAACAAGAAAAGAGTATAGTATTGAACGCAGAATAGAAGATATTAGAAAGGTTTTACGAGTAAGAGAGAAAGTGGAATTTTTAGAGCTATTTAATGAAAATGATAAAAATTTTTTAATTATAACATTTTTATCAGTTCTAACTATGAGCAAAAATGATGAAATAATTTTGAGTCAAGAGGATAATTTTAAACCGATTATGATTGAAAGGAGGGAAGTACATGAATAAACTGGGAATATTAGAAGGTATATTATTTGTAGTAGGAGATGAAGGTATAAATTTAGCTAACTTATGTGAAATAATGAGTATTGAAGAAAATGAAGCTAAAGAATTATTATTAGAACTAAAAAAAAGTTATGAAGATGATAATAGAGGAATAAGAATTAGTTATTTAGGAGATTCTTTTAAATTAACAACTAAAGAAGAACATAAAGAGTATTATCAAAAATTAGTTGAAACGCCTGATGCCAATGAATTATCTCCAGCATCATTAGAAGTTTTAGCAATCATCGCTTACAATCAACCACTAACAAGAGTAGAAATTGATGAAATGCGCGGAGTTAGTTCTGCACATATTATAAGAAAATTAGTTGCAAAGGGTTTAATCAAGGAAGCTGGAAAATCAAAATTACCAGGTCGCCCTAATCTTTATCGAACAACAAGCGAATTTTTAGATGCTTTTGGTTTAGCCAGTTTAAATGAACTTCCTATTATAGATGAAAATATTGAAGAAAAAGATATTGATAATGAAACGGAGTTATTCACATCAATATATAAAGAGGAAGGATAACATGTGGGAGTTTAGACATAATTTAATTGTAGAAAAATTTGCTGATTATGAAGATTTAAACTTATCAGGAATAACCTTTATCAAAGAAGAAATTGGTGCATTAGAAATAAGATTTGAAAATTTTAATGAAATAAAATTTGAAAATTGCCACTTTAACAAAACAATTTTTAACAATGTTTTTTTTAGTAAAATAAAATTTATTAATTGTGAGTTAAACAATGTTATTTTTACAGAGTGCAATTTTAATTATGTTAATTTTGAAAATTCCAAACTTACTGACACAAGTTTTACAGCATCTAAATTAGAAAACATATACATATTAGAAACATTAATTCAATATTCCAAATTTAGTACATGTGAAATAGGAAATTCAAAGTATGATGATGTAAAACTAATAGAAAATATCCATTATAAAAACAAATATAATAATATAGAATTTTATAAATGTGAATTTAATAAAGAACAATTTCAAGATACAAGATTTAAAAAATGTGATTTAAAAACAAGTCATTTTAAAGAAGTAGAAATAAACTTAGATGATTTAATAACATCAACTTTATCAATATTAAATATTATTGAAATCACAACAGATAAAGGAATAATACTTGAAGAATAATAAAAATATGATATAATATTCCTATGCCTGTATGGTGGAATTGGTAGACACGATGGACTCAAAATCCATTGGTAGCAATACTGTGTCGGTTCGAGTCCGACTACAGGCACCAATTTAAAAAAAACTCGAGCTTTTATATCTCGAGTTTTAATATACTTTAAAATGATATAAGAATTATAGTCGTTATTAAATAATTAAAAATCATAATTTAACTGAAATTTAATTATAAATAATAAAAAAAGCTTAATGTAAAAGACTTTTGACAGACAAAAAAATCAATTTCATATAAAATGTTATTGGAGGTGCAAAATGGATATTGGTTCAAGAATAAAAAAATATCGAGAAGAGCAAAATATTTCTCAAGAAGAATTAGCGTTAAAAATATTTGTTTCAAGGCAGACTATTTCTAATTGGGAGACAGATAAGAGTTATCCTGATATAAAAAGTTTAATCATGTTAAGTAATATCTTCAATGTATCTCTAGATAATTTTATAAAAAAAGATATAGAGGAGATGAGAAAGATAATTGATTCAAAAAAAGTCAAGGAATTCAATGTTATGAGTTATGTATTTCTAGTAGAGATGTTAGTGTTAATCATAAGTGCATATCCATTATTTAAGCTTTTAGATTTTATAGGATTTATCATTTGGATATCGCTATATATAATATCATTTGGAACTGCAAGAGTTATAGAAAGATTTAAAAAAGAGAATAACATCCAAACCTATAAAGAGATTATAGCATTTATTGATGGTAAAAAGCTAACTTATGAAGAAACACAGCAAGAGATAGGAAAAAGAATGTATCAAAAAATAATACTAGCATTTGTAACAGGTATTATAACATTCATAGTATGTTTAATTATGATGTTTATTATGAAAAAGTTTTAAGAAATTGGAGGAAAGAAAATGGAATTTTGGATAATTATGATATTTTTTGTATGTATGGGTGGCAGTTGTTCTTTAGCTGGAACTTGGTGGAGCAAAAACAAAGATGAAAAAAAGAAGTAAAATATTTTAATATTACTCGAACCAATAATTCGAGTTTTTATTTTTGGTAAAATTACTATTTCAATATTGACAAGTGTATAAAAGACGCATATAATTAAAATGTAAGGTGATAGTAATGGAAGTAAAGAATCCTTTATATAAGAATCAAGGTATACATTGTATAAGTACCATTTTTACAGTAGAAAAGGGAATAACTAAAGTTCTACTAATAAAAAGAAAAAATAATCCCTATAAAGACATGTGGGCTTTAGTAGGTGGCGCATTATATAATAATGAAGAAGTAGAACAAGGTATGAAAAGAGAAATATATGAGAAATCAGGAATATCAGATATTAACTTATATTTTTCAGGAATATTTAGTAGAGTAAATCGTTCTCCAGTAATGAGAATGATTGCAATATCATATATTGGTGTTATTGATTCTGAAAGAGTAAACATATTAAAAGATACCATGAAAACTTCAAATGCTGATTGGGTACCGATTACAAATATTCCTAAACTTGCCTATGATCATAATGAAATACTAATAAGAGCATTAGAGACATTACAAGAAAAGATTGATAACACAGACATATTAAAATCTTTATTTCCATATGGTTTTACTATTCCTGAAATTCATAAAACTTACGAAGTTATTTTAAATAAGATTATTGACCGAAGAAACTTTCGCAAGAAACTACTTAGTAATAAAGAAATAATTGAAACCAATGCTACAACCAAATTTGAGGGAAATAAACCAGCAATCATCTACCGATTTAAATAAAAATTAAAAGTGTATGAAAATACATTTTTAAAAATAGATTTAATGCGTATAAAATACGCAAGAAAGGAGAATGAAATGTAGAATATTTATTTTTTAAGTGTTAATGCGTACAAAATACGCAAAATAAAAATTAAAGTAAAGGAAGGGATGGAAAAGATGGTAAGTGTTAAAGAAAATGTAAAAGGGGAAAAATATCAAAAATTACAAGAATTAAAAGAAAAATTAAATTTTATAGTTAAAGGATTAGAGAATTATCCAAAAGATAAAAGGCCAATTTATTATATCGCCAATCATAGTTGTCTAATGGATATTTTTTATTTGTCAATGGCAGTACCTGATAATCAAATAATGGTTGTAAGTAATAGAATAGTTTATAAGCCAATTAAAGAAAAACAAGATACTATAAATAACTATCTATATACTTTACCATTAGAACAAACAGGTAAAAAATATGCTGACATTAGTATAAATGCTGCTTCAGAAATATTAGCCAGTGGAGTAAACCTAAGTATATTCCCAGAAGGAGTATATAATGATAGAACTGCCATTACCAGAGGTAGAACTGGGATGGCCAGGATTTTATTTGAAACTTGTCGAAAAGGTATAACACCATATTTAGTACCAATCGCAATTGATGTAGACACTAAAGATCCAACATTAGATAGATATACTATATGTGAAGATGATAATATTGAAGTGAAAATATTAGAACCAGTAGATTATGAATATTTAATAGGAGAGTATTTTAAAAGTGATAGTATTAAAGAAAAAAATGCAATTTTGCATGAAGTAACAGATGAATGTATGCAAAATATTGCTGAGGCTTTATCTGTTCCTTTTACAGGCGAATATAAACCAGCAATTCCAAAAGATAATATAATGTTTCAAGATGGTACAACTATTGCATTAGAAGAAGCAAGTTTAGAAAAAAATATAAATAGATTTAAAACAGAAATTAATACTAGAACTGAAAAATTAATTAGAGTTTTAAGAAAATAAAAGGTATAATATAATTAGGAGGAAAATAATGAAAAAGATATTAATATATGGTGATTCTAACGTATGGGGTGACAATTTTATAACTAGAAAAAGAATTCCAGATGAATTACAATGGTCTAACATATTGCAAAAAGAATTAGGTAATGATTATAAAATATTGCAAGAAGGCTTACCAGGAAGGGTTGCTGGAAGTATTGAAAAAGAAAAAAAGTTTAAAAATGGTCAAGATACATTTTTATCAACATTTAAAACAAATGCACCAGTAGATATAATAATAATCGCTTTAGGAACAAATGATTTGCAAATAAAATATAACAGGGATAGTAGTTATATTATAGATGACCTATTATGGTACAAAGACATAATAGAACAAGAATATGCTGACGAAGATAATAAAAGCAAATATTTTAAAAAAGAAAAACAACCTGAAATAATTTATATTTTACCAACTCATTTTACAACAGTAAGACGTGATAATCCTATATTTAATAATCATAGTGAAATAAAAAGACAACAAATAATAAAATCATTTAATGATAACAAGATTATTAAATCATATGTTTTTAACGATTTAGAATTATTTGCAGATGGTATTCATTTAAATTACAATGGTCATGCTAAATTAGCAAATTATGTAAAAAAGATAATTGAAGAACTAGCATAAATAAAAAAGGTATCGTAATTTTTAATATTTTAAGATATAATATAATAGATGCTTATGAAAATAATAATTTGTATAACACTATTTATATTATTTATTCTATGGACTATTCTTTTAGTTAAAGGCAAATTATCAAGAATAGATAACATAGTATATAATAAAATAAAACTTAATAATAAAAAAACAATATTTTTTAAATATTTTACTAATTTAGCAAGTACAAAATATTTTATTA
>CANDSI010000091.1 GCA_947388575.1 uncultured Mycoplasma sp. | reverse complement strand
ATTATATAATAAATGACAGATAATTTCAACTTATTACCTGCCCTATATATTGTAAGTTGTCGAGATGATTATAACATAAAAGATCAACTATTTTCAAGAAACCCTCCTCTTAATCACATAATAAGAAATATAAAATGGTATTGTCATTTGTATTATTATCATAATCGAACTGTATAGTATCCCTCCATTTGTTATTCTATATAATATTTCCATTGGAGTATTAGGAAAGTTATTTGAAATAAACATTAAATTTCCATTTGAAATATTATTTACAAATAAAGCTATAATACACATTATTCCTATCAAACTTGCAAAATATTTAATATCTTCCTTTTTTATTTCTACATAATTTGTTTTATTTACTAATATACCTAAATATATCATTGTCCCATGAAATAAAAAGCTATGAATACTTAAAATATGAAATGCAGGGTATATTGGTAATGAGGTAGAAGGATATATAATGAAAACTATTCCTCCTACTACTGCACCAGTTGCCAACGACACATCTCCTACCTTTTTTAATGTCCCTCTTCCAAATGAACTTAATAATCCTGCATACAACAGAATACTGCAATAATATAATGGCATATATGTATTAACTGCATAGATCGAATTTTGTTGAATATTATAAATTATTTTTAATATTTCCATTATACACATAATTATTGTTATGCTTTCTATAATTCTATGTACTTCTTCTTTATTTTTCTTAATTGAATCTTTTAATGCAATTAAAATTCCTATTATCGTAATTGTAAATAAAACCAAATGCCCTTTTGTAAATATTCCACAAGCTACATATTCTCCTACATTTGCAAACACTTCTTTCATCTTCTTTCTATAAAAAATTATCAACTTATTTCCTATTTATTATTGAATGTAATATACATCACACATATTTAATCTTTGTAAATATGTTACATCATATAAATTTGTAGCATTTTGTATTATATTTATTATTTTCTCATTATCTTGCCAATCATTTATAAATATTAGTATGCCATTAGAAATATCTTGGTATTCTAATATTTTTTTAATTTCTTTTTCGCCACAATCAATGTCCTTGGCTATATATGATTCTTCAATATTAGCAAATAGTAATATGTCATCTAAAAACCTATTATTATTAGAATTGAATAAATATAATGCTGGAACATCTATCAATTCTCCATTTAATTTTTCCATAATATTATGGATATTAGAGTACATTACTTGTGGCTCTATTTTAAAATCTTTTATAAAAAGCAATACATTGTCTAATGGTATTCCCTCCAATTTTGGTATTATATTTATTGGTAAATTACACTCTTCCTTTATTTCTTCTACTAATGCTGTTTTACTTGAATAAGAGATTTCTTGTTTATTTCTGAAATTTTCTCCTACAACTAAATCAATAGCTTTATTAGATACTGGCACCATTATAAGCATTCCTAAAAATATGCTTATCATTATTTTATTCCTAGTTTTTTCTTTGCATATATTACTTAATATATTAAATACAAAATATATTACTAAAATAAATATCATTTGCGATATAGGTAATATATATCTTAATTCTATATATGGCGAACATATAGAAACTATTATAAAGTAAAACAAGGTTGGTATTGCTATATATTTCACATTTTCATTTTTCATTTCACTTACTTTTTTATGCCTTATTAGTTTGTATATACATATACTTACACCACATAATAGCAACACTATCAAAAAATTATTAAATACATAAATATTCGTTATAATAAAATATAAAATAATATTTACAATATATTTATGAATATTACTTAAATTGTTAAGTACCCCTTGTCCTCTATATCCAAAAAACATATGCTGTATTGAATATGGAAATATTATTAGAGATAGTATTCCTGCGATCATCATTGTTAATATATATTTACCTAATTGTTTATATTGTTTTTCTTTAATATACTTCGTAACAAACATTATAAACAATGCTATCAAATAAAATAAATAATAATAGTGCGTAAGAGATCCTATCAAAGCTGATATACCTATTCCAACTAAAAGCATATTATTTTTACTTTCTTTCTCTAGTAATTTTAAGTGTAAATAAGTTGTTATAACTATATTTAATGTAGAAAGTGCATACATTCTTATAAAAAGTACATTTGTTAATGATGACAAGGTTATACTTGATATAAATGCTAATATTATAGATTTTTCTTTGTATTTGTTTTGCCCCTTTAAAAATTTACTGATAATTAAATACATAAATATTGTAATAAAAGCATAAATGATTATATTTAATATAATTCCTATCCATTTAGAATATTGATTGATGTTGAATCCCATTGCTATTCTTAATATTAAGTAGTAAAGTGGTGGGTGATTATCATTTTTTTGATTTTCATAAACTTGCGAAAACATAAATTTTTCATTTTCATTTACAGTTAGATAATCTCTATAATATTCTTTACTATGCCACATATTATAAAAATCATTATTATTTTGTATTTCAGTTTTATTGTAACTTGCAAGTCCGAAATGAATATGCTTCATCCATATGAAGATACGATTTATTACATCCTGCAATTATAAATATTATTGTTTGAATTACTATACATATTACAATCATTATTGTTATTCTTTTGTTTTTTTGTTTCATACTTTTTCCCTCCTATACGATAGAGAAAAAAGTAGAAAAAAAGTTACAAAAAATTGCAACTTTTTTAATTTATTTTAGATTTCAGTTATTTTTGCATTATAATCTTTAGAACTGTTTATTATTTTTTCCTTTGTTTTTCCTACATAAGTATTATCATTCATATATAATTTTCCATTTTCTATTTTTTCATTAGATGTTACATTACTTTTCCAATCATTTACATACCATTCATATACCTCTTGTAATTCCTCTTCATCATATCCACTAATAATTTGTCTAGCATTAACACATATATCTTCTTTATTGAAAGTTAATAAAACATAATGATCTACTGTTTCTGGTTTTTCTATATTTTCTTCATTTTCTCTTAAATTGTTTCCACTTACTTTAGCTTTATATGCTTTATATTCCATTATAATATGTGTATATTCCATTCCTTGCTTAATATTTCCAGTATTAAAATTATATAATATCCATTTTCCATCTTCATCTTGTATAAATCTATAAGTATTCCAAAGATTTAGTACTATAACAAATAAAATACAAGTAATGACTACACTAAATATTATTTTTAAGGTTGTTTTTCTTTTTATATTTTTTATACACTTGATTTCTTTTGCTTTCAATTCTTCATCTGCATCTTCTTGTATTGTTTTGTTTAAATCAACAACTTCATTTTCTTTAATTTCATCTAGTATTTTTGAACATTTATTGCAATTCTCTAAATGGTTATCTATTTCATTTTTAGTATCTTCACTAATTAGTCCTTCTACATATAATGGCAATAAATCTTCAATCATACTACAATATCTATTATTTTCTATCTCTCTCATTTTCTCCTCCTTTTATATGTCTGTTTAAGTCTTTTTTTGCTCTATGAAAAACTACTTTTGCCCAAGTTTCATTTTTTCCAATAACTTCGGAAATTTCCTTAAAAGAAAGTCCTAGTAACCTTAAATATACTACATTTCTTTCGTTTTCTGAAATTTTTTGTAGACCTTTATACAAATCTAATCTATCTTGACTTAAAATATATGTATCTTCAATAGATACACTAGATATTTCATTTATATTATCAATATTTTCATATATACTTTTTTTAGAATATTGATAATACAAATGTTTTGCAATAATACAAAGCCAAGTAATAATTTCACAATTTCCTTTAAATTTATTAATTTCTTTTATTGCTTTGCAAAATGTTTCTTGAGTTAATTCTTCTGCTATATTAGGATCATGAGATAAACTCATCAGATATTTATAGACATTTTTATAATACTTATTGCAAATATCTTCAATATCGTACATTGCTAATTCCTTTCTTATATCCTAGCGACAACTTACTATAATTTGTTATGATTATATAATAAATGACAGATAATTTCAACTTATTACCTGCCCTATATATTGTAATTTTGCAGTTACTTTTAAATTTCTTTAATGATACTTTCTAAACTAGAAAAATCAACAAAATTAACTTTTTGATTATAAGTATCTATCATTGCTTTAACTTCTGCTGTTTTCTTTTCTTCTGGTAGTCCTTTTGCTTTTTTATAAAGTAAACTCATCATTGTTTTATGAGCAAAATTTAATTTTGAATAATCTATTCCACCTCTTAAATGATAAATAGATGCTTTTTCATATATTTCATTTGAAAGTTGTCTTTTCATACCATTTTCTATATTACTTGTATTTTCTATATCCATAGGGTCTGCTAATCCAACTGTTGCAATTATTATTTTCTTATTTCCATAATTAGATATTTTTTTGAAAGTTTTAGCCATTCCTAAAACTCCACCTGCATAAAGTCCACCTAGATAAATAATTTTATCATACTTATTTATATCTTTTATTTCTTCAAACGATATTGCTTGTATTTTAGTTATTTTTGATAATTCCTCTGCATACATTCTTGTTGTTCCATATTGAGAACCATATATTATAATTTCACTCATATAAATCTCCTCTATTTATTGTAATTTGTCTATTTCGCAACAAATCTATAAATTGCATAAGCAACCCATATAAGCCAAGAGTAAGCCCAACTCTTAAATATAATGCTTACTGTTAAGTACACAATAGCAACTATTATTGCTATTACCCAGTTTATTATTTTTTTCTTATCCATTATTTTTACCTCCTCGATAGATTGTAATTTGAATTATAATTCTTTAAACTTAAAACCTTTTATATTATTTTTTTCTACAATATTTTTAAAATTTTCTGTAACATAAGATATTCCTTTTGGAAATTCTGGTAATTTAAAAATAGTTGTGTTCCTTAGTTTTTCAATTTTAAAAACATATTTAATTACTCTCATAACTCTACCAGAAGATGGAAAACGCTTTATTTCTGATTTATCATAATCAAGACAGTCGATTATATTAGTAATATTTACTACATATAAATTATCATTTTCACATTTTACTTTAAATATTTGTGCTTCATTTTTTATATATGGATATAAAATCTTATAACTTTTCTCATTAAGGATAAAAGAGCTAACTTCAACACTAAATACATCCCCAATGGGTTTATCTATTTCATCTTTGTATTTACTAGGATAGATTCTGTCAAAATTTCTTTCTTTTACAGGTACACCATCAAATATATATGACTTATAACCACCTTTAGGTGTTGGCTCATAAGTTCTATAATTATGATCCATCCATAATTCATATACTTTAACTTTTTTATTAGATTTTTCATTATCAATTTTTCTTTTTGTTCGTAATGCAAGTTTTGATAATGAACTAATTGTATGACCTAAATCAAATCCCATATAATCACACTCCTAAATTGTAATTTATCTTTTTAGATAATTTAAGACTTTTTCATTAAAATCTTTTGCTTCT
>CANDSI010000090.1 GCA_947388575.1 uncultured Mycoplasma sp. | reverse complement strand
TTATATGCATTTTCATATATTATTTCGTATTTATTCATTTTGTTCTCCTTAAACTAATGCTACTTCTTTCTCTTCTCTCTCTTTAATTTCTTCTACTAGTTCATCTACCATCTCTCTTGCAGCATCTATATCTAACGCATCTAAATGTTTATCACTACCATAAGAATTTATTTTTACATATAAAGCTCTAACTTCTCTAGTGTTAAAATCATTTTCTTTTATAGCCTCTAAAGAAGCAATTAGTATGTTTTTATTTCTATTATAAGAACGTTCAGAAATATGTTCATATATCTCTTGTTTGTCTAATATTACATCAACAAGTTCAAATGGATCTTCTCTACTCTCGTCATATCCCCAATATCCTGCCCACCACAATCTTGCAATTCCATTTCTTATTACACCTTTAGAGCCTCTTATAGCAAAATATCTTTGCTTAATTACTTCTCTAAGTTTTTTCTCATCTTCATTGTAATTAATTTTCCATCTATTTGCCATATAATCAGGAAATTGTATATGTGTCATATATGTCCATAATTCTGCTGATACAGCTTGTACTGGTTTTAATTCTTGCAAATGTGCATATACTGTTCTAGCATTTTTATTATCTGTTTCTGGTCCCCCAATTTCTAATTCAAAAGGTTCAACTTCAATTTTACTGGTTACTTCAAAATTGTTATTTCCAGATTCTTTAAACATTTCTATTAGCCAATTTGGGTTATCTAACATATGTATATAATATTTTTTATTAACAAGTATGTCTTCTTCCAATTTGTCTAATATCTTCGTTTTTAATATTTTTTGTTTCATCTATTCATCATCTCCTTCTTGGTCCTCTAGTAAGTTTTTAAATTCGTTTATTGATTCCACTGATATATTTTTTAATAAAGCCTGTGCTGTTTCATATGGATTGTTAAAAACCTCTTCTCTAGTAATATTTTCTTCTTTTACTATTCCATTTATTTTATTTATTAATGTCTTAAACCAAAGTCTATTAGCGAATTCTTCTTCAACATCTTTCATATCATTAACTATGCTAGTTAATATTGGCATAAATAATATTGAATTTAAAACAATTATTTTTTCTTTATTTCCTTTAGATGTTAAGTAGTAATTACCAATTTCTTCTGGAACTTTTATTAATATTCTATCATAGTTAGGATCATAGGTGATGTTGTTTATTTGACTATCCTTTTGTAAATTAAATATAGAATGTACTTCTTTTAATATTTCATCGTTTAAAATGATTATTTTTCTTACACTTTGGCATACCGCTAATACTTCATTTTTACTAATTTTCATTTTGATGTCTTTATATGCATCTACAAAATCTTCATTTTGATAATTTTCAATATCTTCTTTAACCAAAAGTGCTAGACCTATGTCTATATAGTCTATTACTTCATCATTTCTTAATGTTATACTAATTTCATCTTCATCGTAAAATTCAAACATATCTCTATACATTGCATTAGGTGATTCGATTTGAACTGCATAACATACTTTTTTATCTTGTATTAATTTCTTTATTTCATCATTATTAATTTCACATTCTATTTTTATATTGTGTCCATTCTTCAATCCTTGATATAAATATCTAACCTTTATAATACTATTTTTATAGTCAATTGTGTTTTCTAAAAGTATAGGATATGGATAGTTTCCTTTAACTTTGAACATATACTTTTACCTCCATTACACATTTTCTTTTTGTTTCAAATACTACTTCTATCTTCGTGTCTTTATTTCCATCTAAACTTACATTGTTTATTATATTTCCTGATACTTTCAGTTCCTTATTATCTATGTATGCCTTTTCTATTTTTAATCGTTCTAATTCTCCTGAATCTGTCCATCTTTGGAAACGAATTTCACATTTATCTAAATTTTCCATTGGTCTAATTATTACTCTATACATATTCTTATCACTATCATAAGGAGTTTTTATATAAAACATTTGTCTTTCATGATATAGCTCTCCGCTTCCACTATTGTTTTCTCCTTCGCCTTTATTCTTCTCCCCACCATCTCTTGTTCTATCTTCTTGTCCATCATTCTCTCCTCCTGCATTTGGCTCATCATTACTTGTTTTATCTATAACACTTGGTGCATTAAAATTTTTTTGCATTACTAATATTTCTTGTTCTTCCTCTTCGCTATTCACTATTTCATCAAAAGGTCTTTGAGGCTCTTCTATTCCATTTGTATCATCATCTTCTAGGTTAAGAAAATCTAAACCTTCTGCATCAAATTCTGGTACATCATCAACATATGATAATGCATCTATTTGCATATTCATCCATTCATCCAATCTTCTTATTGTATCTTTTACTTTTTTCCTATCTTCATCATCTTCTATATTATCTGCGTTCCAAGAATCATGAGTTTGAGGTTCGCTTTCTCTCAATTGTTTATTAAGTTCCTCTCCCTTTGCTATAAGTATTCCAATAAAATTAACTGGTCTCTTTCTTGGTGAAAAAATATTTATTTTCATCTCTGTATCTCTCATCCTTAGTATTTTCTTTTCTGGATATTGTGGTAATTTTGCAATTTTTAATTCCACATCATTTTCACTACATATACTTCCATATCTTACTTCTTCAATACTATCATTTAATTCTATAAATTTATATGCATTAAAACTATCATGTTCATCTATCTTAACATTTAATTCTTTTCCTACTTGTGCTAAACCCTTAATATTCTTTGAGTCTATGTTTATCTCTTCATCATAATTTACAATTTTAACTTCTAATTTATCCTCTATAATTAATTTCCAAAAGTTTTCTATAACTGAATATATAATATTGGCCATCCAATTTTTTTCTTCTAACTTAGCGCCTATAATATATAAATCTGTTCCTGTCTCATTTCTTCTGTAAAATTCATCCATTGTTTCTTGATTTCTTATAGGCTTGCATTCATTCTCTTCTATTTTTCCCCAATAACCAATTCCTCTTTTTTCAACTCCATCTTTTTTATGAGAACACAATATTGATTTACCTTGGAATGCATAACCCTCATTTTCTACGAAAGTTCCATATAGGATCGTTCTAAAATATGAAAAAACAAATGCAGCATGTTTTCCTGAACCATAAGATCCTCCACTAATGCCACTTTTAGTTGAATTTCCTGATGACTTTATTAATCCATACCAAGCACTATTTATTCTTTCATCAATTCCTACTAATCCCGTTGTATTATAATCACTTATTTTTAGAACATCTATTGTATCTTTTTCAATTTTTTCATTAGCATTTTGTTTAAATTTTTGTAATCTATCTAATTCAGGAAAATATTCTACACTTGCATTTATACTCTCTTTTATATTTTCTAAATTTGGAATTCTCTCTTTTTCTAATTTTATTAATCTAAATTCCACTCTTACTTTTTTATTTTCTCCTTTAATTTTTGCATCATATGAGTTTTGAATAATTTCTCTCGCTAATTTTCCATATGGACTCATTTTAAATTGATTTATTCCTTGATTCTCAAATCCTTCTGCTTCTCCTCCATTGTTATTTGGAAAATACCATCCTCTTACTTCTTTCATTTTATTTCTACCTTTCCTATTACTTTTATTATAACTTAAATTTCCCTTTCTCTTGTTTCTCAATAAATTTCATCTTACTCATCTTTAAGGAACTTTCAATTGCATTAAAAATATTCTTTATATCTTCTTCTGTGTATTCATAATTATTTTTATTAGAGCAATTTCCTAGCAAATCGATCATATTTATTATCTTATTAGTTCTGTTTTCCGCAATTCTCTTAAATCTTTCTTTTTTTGATTCCATTTAAATACTCCTTCTATTACTACATTTTTCATATATATTATACATATTTTCCATTTATTTGTCAAATATTTTAAAAATGTAGTAAGATAATCTTACTACATTTTACTATTTTATTACTTGATATGCCTCGTTTTGAGCATTAAATAAACCTGCTAATTTACTTTTTATTATATCTATCGATGACCTTTGTTTATATTCTAATTCATTGTCTTCTATAAATATTAGATTATTTATATGATTGATTTGTTTAAATATTTCTTCTAATACATTTACTACAATACTATTTCCTGCCATTCGATTTAGTTTTTCAATATTAAAGAAATTTCTTTTTCTATATTCAAAATTATTGTCTACAATATTATAATAATCCTTTTCATCAAATCCCATTAATAAGAAGCATTCTCTTGGAGTTAGATATCTAAATTTACTTTTCCTCTCTTTACCATTATAATAATCTATTACTCCTGAATTAGGATGCCTATCTTGTTTTGTTGTAACTGTTGGAATTGTTTTAGCTACCACTTTTTTATTTTGATAAATTTTTGTATTAGTTTCATATATATCTCTTCTTGATGGTGTATCATTAGGTTGACACATATTTGCTTCCATTTTATATTTTTCATTATTATAATCTAATCTTAAAAATTCTTTTAACTTTCTTTGCTTTATATCTAAGTACTCTATAACATCATCATCTTGTAAATTATGATTGATAAAATAATTTTTCACTCTTCTCCTTTTAATCTCATCATTTCCTACTAAGACACTTATCATATATGTTCTTACTCTTTTTTGTGGAATTCCAAACTTACTAGCATCTAAAGTATATATTTGATTAAAATATCCTATTTCTTCTAAGTAATCTGTCCACTCTTTAAAGTTATTTTTGTGCCTATCAGAAAGTATATTACTTACATTTTCCATTAACAGAAATCTTGGTAATTGCATTTTATCAGTAATTCTTTCTTTTAATATTCTTTCAACTTCCCACAACATTCCTGATCTATTATGTGCATTTCTATCAATACCACTTTTGTTTCCATGCCAATTTCCTGCTACAGATAAATCTTGACAGGGGAATGAATATGTTAACAAGTCTATTCTATTAGGCAAATCTTGACCTTTTATATCTGTAATACTAACTAAATTATTGTTTCTTCTTATTGCACATAGTATTCTTTTTAGCACTTCTTCACTTAGATCTTGAATATTTTTTTCTGTTGCTGGTTTTTTTCCATCTAGACTTAATGTATATTTACTTAGACTTTGTATTAAATCTTGTTTTGTCATATTTTTATATTTATCTAAATCTTGCTTTCCATGATGAATCAAATCATATGCTATCATAGCATTTATGTCCCAATCAGCTGTACATGATATTTCATAATCTATTCCTATATTTTTCAAAGCTTTTGCTTGACTTCCTATTCCACTAAATGTTTCTACTACTTTTAACATTTTTCGCTCCTTTTTCTGTATGTATTTTATCAGAAGTATATGATTTTTTCCAGCAATTTGTAAAAATTTCTTGTTTTTTTATTTATACTTGAAATATCAATATTTTTAAGCTTAAATACACAACCGATTGGAGGTGAAAAATATGAATTCAAAATCTATACTAGCTCTATACAATGGAGAATATACCTGTATTGAAAAAACTATCCCAAAAGATTCAAAATATGCCAAAACATTA
>CANDSI010000089.1 GCA_947388575.1 uncultured Mycoplasma sp. | reverse complement strand
GATAGATGAAGATTTATATGCTAAGCAAATGTACTGTTTAGGAAGATATTATAACACAGCATTACTTGGAATAGAAGCTAACTTTAGTAGCTATCCAATTAAAGAATTAGTTAAATATAGATATACTAAACAATATGTAAGAGAAAGAGAAGATAAAATTACAGGTAAAAAAGAAAAATCATATGGTTTTAAAACTACATCAATTACTAGACCTGTAATTAT
Organism: uncultured Mycoplasma sp.; assembly: GCA_947388575.1. Next base: position 5,268 of record CANDSI010000089.1, on the reverse strand, counting down.
AGCTGAACTAGTAAAGATATTACGAGAAGAAATACAAAACATAAACGATATACCAACTTTAGAGGAAGCTTTAACATTTATTAGAAATGAGTTAGGTAGACCAGAAGCACAAGAGGGCAAACATGACGATTTAGTAATGTCTTTAGCTATTGCTTATAGAATTATGGAACAGATTGATACGGGAATAAAAGCCTCTAAAACACCATTAATAAAAATAAATTAGGATGTGATATAAATGTTACGATATAGTGAAAAGAAACTAGAAGAAGAAAATAGCATAACAGCTATTTTTTTTAAAGCTCAAAAAGAGCTAGAATCAAGAAAGAAGTTATATGAAGAGTTTAGAAGAAAATATAATGATGAAGAATTAGCTAGTTTAAGCGATGATGATATAAGAGTTCCATTACAAAGATATTTAGGGGTTATGGCAGTAGGTTTTTTTGCTGGTATGCCACCAATTTATAAGGTACAAGCTTATGACAAAGAATTAGACCAACTTAATCAAGAATTGTTTGATATGCCAGCAAATAATGAGAATAAAGTTAAAGAAATGGAATTTATTATTAAACATATAACAGATTATAACGACGATAGTAAAGAATTTTTTAGCCTAGCTTTTGATTATTTTATTAAAAGAGCTGCCTATGAGATTCTTTATAAAAACAATAAAGGTGAGTATGTTTATTCTAAAAGTGATTCTTTAGAAACAGTAGCTATTTTTGATTATTCAATTCCAAGTAATATTATTGGACTATATAGAATAATTACTACAACTTTAGCTGATGGTAAATATCAAATAATGGTTGAACTAACAACTAAAAGTGGTAAACGTTATTATATGGATACTCCAGAAAAAAGAGAACTTTTTAATAATAAACCTGATGAATACAAAAAGAAATATGGAGAAGAGCCATTATTTAAAGAAGATAAAGAAGCATATCAAACTCAAAAATGGGACGATTTGCAAATTATAGCTATTGAAAGCGAACATAACTTAAATATATTTGAAAGTGTTGATAGTTTGATAAAAGCATACGAAAGAGTAATTCAAAATGCAAGAAATACTTTTAAATATAATGATGAGGCTATATTAATGGTAAAAGGTTATAAGCCTCAAGAAGATAAATATACATTTGATGATGATGGAAACCAAATACCTAACCCTAAAAGACAAGCTGAAAATGAAGATTTAAGAACAGCTGGTACTTTGTGGCTAGATATCGACGGAGACGCCAAGTGGTTACTTAAAGATATAAATGATAATGCTTTGCAAAATCATAAAAAGACACTTATGGACTTGATTTGTTTATGTTCTTTTATACCTAATATGACAGATTTAGGCTTTACTCAAGCTGATAACAATAGCGCTCTTGAAAAGAAGTTCTTTGCGTTACAACAATTAATAGCAGATGCTGAAGCTGATTTTAAAAAGGCATTAAATAGACGTTGGGAATTGATATTTAACAAAATTAATAAAGATAAAAATAAAGATTACGATTTTAGAAACGTTCAAATAAGTTTGCAAAGGAATATGCCTAGTGATAAATCAAGCGAAACCTCTAGGGCTATGAGTTTACGTGATTTACTAAGCGACGAAACAATAATAGGAATGTTACCTGATGATTTAGACCCTAAAAATGAGATAACAAAAAAGAAAACAGAATCTGAAACAAATTTAAAAGATAATCAAAAGCTAATGCAGAAATTTAGTCAAAATGTTGGTAACGAAGATAACATTGTAAATTTAAACAATAAAGTAAAAAGTCAAGTTAGTGTAACTCCTGGAGAAGAAATAAAAGGAGCTAAAGAAAAAGAACCGGAAGAAAAGCCAAATGCAGTACAAGATTTAGATAAACTAAAAAAATAAGAAAGGTAGGTAACATCTATGACTAATAAAGAATTAATAGATAATAGGTGGAAACTTACTAGAAAAAAACTAAAAGAGTTTAATTATTTATATGAAAGACTAAATTTAAAAACACAAGATGAAATTCAAGAGTTAATAAAATCTTACAATATTACACCTAATACTTTATATAAAACTATTTCTAGTACTGATAAAAAAAGACTTAATAGGAAAACAGAAGACTGGAAAGACAAAGGAATTTTCAAAGGCTATTTTAAATATAGAGTTGAAGAGTTAACGAAAGGTAATATAACATATAAAGATTTAGCTGAAATTCTAATGTATGGTGCTTATGCAGAAGAACAAAAATATTTAGATTTTGAAACCAATTCTTTATGTCACGATGTAGCTTTAGATTGTTATAACCAAGGAAGAGAAGAGCTTAATAAAAAGAAAAAAAGCATATTACCTTATTTTATTTTAAGTTCCTTTGGGCTTGCCTTAGTTGATGGTTGCAATTGGAAAAATTATTTTGATGCTTTAGTTCTTACTAATATGCAAGAAACTTTAAAACAATATATGATACTTTTATCACAAAATAAAGAAGTTGATTTTTATAGCGAATTAATGCAAAGAACTTTTGAAAAGCAACGTAATAGGCTAATTTCAATTAATGAAGATAAAATTAGTGGTGGCTTAGATAAATATGCTACTGCTTTAGGTAATATAGCATTTATTGAAGCGAGTGGAACTGATAATCAAAAAGTTAAGTTTATATCCGACCACTGCGAACATGTAACAGATATGTGTGAGTATATGGATGGAATGATATTTAATACTAGAGCTAGAAATAAATTTAAAAGACCTATGGGAGCTAATAAAAGTGATTTAACTATTCAAAATATAGATATTATGGGTTTAGTAGTAGGTATTAATCAGCCACCAATTACTAACCACTTTCATTGGTGTCATAGCACTTTAACTTATATGATAGATAAAACAGCAGATGAATTAAGAAAAATAATATTATTTTCTGATAATCCAATAATTAATGATTTTAAAAACTTAAATAATGAAGTAGAACATCTAATAATATATGACATAAATACTGATAAAAAACTACTTCAAGTATCAAGCAAAAGTAAAAACAATGTTGGAAGTACTAAAGCATTAATGAAGTTTCTTACATCTAAGCCTAATTCATTGGTAGCAGTACATAATCACCCTAGCAATTCATCTTTTTCTCTTGCTGATATATTAACTTTTAATAATTATAAGTCAATAAATTTAATTGTAGTAAAAACAGATAAGTACTTGTATTATTTAGAAAAAAATAGTATAAGTAAATTAAAGAAAGAAAATATTAAAAAAATGTATGATGAAACTTTTAAAATTTATAAGAAGAAGTATAGTAAAAAGGAAGCAATACATTATACAAATCTTAATATTAGTAAGAAAGTTGGCTGGAATTATGGAAAAGTTAATTATAAAAAATAAGATTAAAGATACAATTAAAGATTTAAGCAATGAAGAAATAGAGGGATTTGTTAATGCGTTGTATAAAAATGCTATGGCACCAAAAAATGATAAAGAGTTAAATGAATTAATAGATTCTTTAATTAATAGTGAATATTTATTTGATGATAGAGAATTAGAAGACTGGGGAGATGATTCTAAATGGAATGAAGATAACAGTGAAAACAGTGAAGATAATGACATTCCTGATTTTTTAAAAGATAGAAATAGCGCTCAAAAATAGAGTGCTTTTAAAATGCATCAATGGTGTAAAGGTAGCACAATGAACTCCAAATTCGTTAATATAGGTTCAATTCCTAGTTGACGTGCCAAAAATGAAAGGAAATAGAAAATGTTTATAGTAAAATGGTATTCAATAATTGTATTAGGTTTTGTATTAATTGATGCAATACGTTCTAATATAAAAAAAGGAAAACATAAAGATAATATTTATATTGGTATTACTTTAATACCACCTATTTTATATATATTATTTAATTAAAGAAAGAGGATAAAAAATGACAATAAAAGAAATGAAAAAAGATAAAAAGGAACTAGAAAATAAAATAAATATTTTAATTGATGAATTTCAAACTAAATATGATATGGAAATTCAAGATATAGAATTATCTAGCCTTGTATCAAGAAGTATAAGCGGTAAAGAAGTTTATCGAAGTATAGCAACAGATATTAAAATTAATTTATAATACTACTTTATAGGTAGTATATTGGTAGTATAATGGAAAGAGAAGAAAACTCAAAGCCTACAATTGCAAGTTATAAAATGGACGAAAACATATTAAGTTGTATTTAATCTTAATATGAACGTAAAAAAATACAAGACGCGAGGAATTATACTATCAATATAGTGCTTATAAATAGCACTTTTACTCATCTACCAAGTGTAGAAAGAGTCTTAATTAAGTCAATATTAACTATTGGCTTTTTTGTTGCGTTTTATCCTAGTTAGCAAGAATAAAGGAAACTTTGGTGTAGTTCACCGAAACGAACTAATTGGCTATTTCTTGCCGAAAAAGAAAGGGAATATAAAATGGAAAAGAATATTCAAATGCCTTTAGATATTCAATTGTTTGCAGAAGTTGAAGAAGATAAAGACAATGGTACACCTACTACCGAAAAAGAGGAAAATAAACAAGCTCAAGAACCTGTAAAAAAGGAAGAAAAAACCTATACACGTGATGAACTTGAAAAAATTAAAGCTCAAGAAAGAGAAACTACTAGAAAAGCTATTCTAAAAGAGCTTGAAGAAAAGCAGAAGCTAGAAAAAGCAGAAGCTGAAAGGCTTGCAAAAATGGACGAAGAACAAAAGAAATCTTATGAAGTTGACAAAGTAACTAAGGAAAGAGACTCTGCAATATCGGAACTTAACGCTTATAAACTCAAAGAAGAAGCCACTAAGCAAGCAAGAGAAAAAGGAGTAGATTTAGATTTAATGGATACTATCGACTATACAAAAGAAACAGCCGAAAGTGTAAAGTCTAAAATAGATATTTTTGCTAATACTTCTAAGAAAATAAGTGAAAGAGCTATTAGTGAATACTCAAAAGAACCTACTCCACAGACTGGTGATAAAATCAATCCTAATGATAATAAAACGGGATATGAGAAATTCGCTGAAAAATTTGAAAAATAAAAAAATGAAAGGAAAGGTTTTAAATTATGAATGAAGATGTAATTAAATTTTACGACGGAAAGACAGTAAACGGTCAAGCATTTGGTGCGTATATTTCTGAAATTGCTAAAACAAGAGAAAATAAACTTATTAATGCTGATATATTCGCAGCTGATAAAAATGTTAATGACACATTTAAAAATTCAACTGGTAATATATACGCAGTATTACCTATACTTGGTAATTTTAAAGGTAAAGCTCAAAATTATGATGG
>CANDSI010000088.1 GCA_947388575.1 uncultured Mycoplasma sp. | reverse complement strand
AAATTTATTAATTAATGAGGTATTAAAACCTAAAGGCTACACAAAAATTGAAGACATAAGAGAAACTATTATAGAAAATGATTTTGATTTATATAGTGCAATAGATTGTAATGATAATATGGATGTGATAGAAGAATTTATAAGTGAATTAAATGAAACAGGAGTGAGAATATAATATGAATAAAAAAGTGTATAGTTTTACAAAAAGTCATAATTTATTAAATAGGATATTTGATATGATGTATTACTATAAAATTATAAAAGATTACAAATATAAAGCGAATACAAAAAAATGGTTATTACAAAAGTTAAAAGATGTGGACTATGTAGAATCTTTAGCAAAATATTTTGAATTAAAATTAAGTAAAGAGAAAAATATTGAAGTTTGTTGCAATTTAAAAGATCTGATTAATGATTTAAATTATTTGAAACAATATTTATAAAAATTTACTTGCATAAATATTAATTTTGAGTTATATTTGAGTTACAAATTTTAAAAGAGGTTTTAATATGAAAAAGATTATTACAATTATAGCTATTATTAGTGTTATATCATTAAGTTCAGTATTTTTTATTTTCCAAAATTATGATAATAATAAAAATAAAACGGAAAAGTATTCAGAAAACGACAATAAAGCTGATGTAATACAAGATCAAGATGATAACAAACCAAATACTGAAATAGAGAATGATTCAAAAAAAGAAGAAGATAAAGATAATAAAAACAATGAAGAAAAAGATACCAATACAAATAAGCCAACTAATAATGTAACTAGTAAACCTAATACAAATACAAATAAACCAAATAATAATACAACAAATAAACCTAGTGATATAAATAAACCAGAGATAAATAATAGTCAAAAGCCAGTAGAAACTCCAAAAGTAAAAAGTGTTTGTAATAGTAGTAACGAGAAATGGGTATCATACTTGTCAAAGTGGAAAGCTAATAACCCAACTGCAGTTGTATTTGATACTCAGAAAGATGCTATTGCTTATGGAGAATATTCAGCCAACAATTTTGGATATGCTTATAAATATAATTCAATTCCTGTAAAATATGAAGATGAGGAATGCAAAAAAGAAATATGGTTTACGAGACTTTCTGCTCCACAAGGAGAATGCGTAGATAGTTCAGGAAATTATAATAAAGAAATATGGTTAAATGCAACAAAAAAAGAAAACTTAATTGATTATTTTGATTATTTAAGAAATAAAGGGTATGATTGTGGTACCAAAAAATGGTATAGATAAATTGCTATTAAAGGAGGAAAAAATAAAATGAAGAAATTATTTTTAGTAATAGTAATTATTATATTTTTATGTATATTATCAGTATTAATTGCTACTACTGGAGCTAAAGCAGATACAATAAACGTAAGTGATTCTTATGTGCCAAACTTTTTTCATGCACAATTAAATGCTAATGGGACACCCATAAGATACGGACAAATGCAAATTTGGAATACAAATACAAATCAAGTGTCCTATTGTATAGCGCCAAGTGAAACATTTCGCAATGGAACTTTCACATTATATGATAAAAATACAACTAATATACTAGAATTAATTAATAATACCCAAGAAAAAGATATGAATAAATTAACTCAAGAGCAACTTGATGAAATAGAATTAATCCAATACTATGGTTATGGATATACTAATCATAGTACAATAAAATATAGAGTCGCAACACAAATGTTAATTTGGCGAGTAATGGATCCTACTAGGACATTTACAGATAAAAATTGCCTATCCAAAGATTGTAAAAAAATTAGTGATTCCCAAGCAGGAGTTTTAAATGAAATGGAAGAAATAAGAAATTTAGTTTCAGCTCATAATGTCAGACCATCGTTTAATGGTGATTCAATTGATTTAACAATAGGTAAAACTAAGACTATAACGGATACAAAAGGTGTATTATCAAAATATAAAGTATCAAAATGTACAAATTGTATTGCCAATATTGATGGGAATAATTTAAATATTACTGGAACAGGAGCAGGCAATTTTTCTATAAGATTGGAGACAAATACTAATAATTATAGCAATCCCTTATTATTTGGATTAAGTGAAGACAATCAAAATCAACTTATTGTTGGAAATATAGATCCAGTATATTCGAGCTTAGGTGGTGTTGTTACTGGAGGAAATGTTAGTATTGTTAAATCAGATAAAGATACTGATGTTAAGTTAAGCAATGTTAAATTTGAAGTATATAATTCCAATAATGTAAAAGTTTGCGATATTATTACAGATTCTAGTGGAAAGGGCTCTTGTTCTAATCTAAGTTATGGTAACTATATATTAAAAGAAATAGAAGCTAAAGAAGGATACGAACTATTAAAAGACACAATTGCTTTTACTATTGATGAAAATAATACCAATTTATCTTTAAATGTAGAGAATGAAATTATAAAAACTTCAATTGAAATATTTAAAGAAGATAGTGAATTTGAAATTAAACAAGGACAAGCAACTCTTAAAGGTGCAATTTATGGCATATATGATTTAAATAATAAGTTAATAACTGAACTTACAACCGATGAAAATGGTTATGCAATAAGTGATAAAGTTTTAAAATATGGGTCAAGATATTATTTGAAAGAAATAAAATCATCAGAGGGATATTTATTAGATCCAACAAGATATGATTTTATAGTTGAGGGCTCAGCAATAATTACAAAGCACGTTAAAGAAAAAGTAATAAAAAATTATATTTCAATTTTAAAACAATATGATTTTGTAGATGGTAATACTACATTCTTAAATGCTGAAGAAGGCATAATTTTTGAAATTTATTATCCTAATGGCGATAAATATTCTGAAATAATAACAGATAAACATGGCTATGCTGAAATAGAAATACCCTACGGAATATGGAAATTCCACCAAAAGAATTCACATGATGGTTTTGAAAAAATTTATGATTTCTATATAGAAGTCAATGAAACTAGTGAGAAAAAACAATACTATAATATTTTAAATAACAAATTATCTGCTTATTTACAAGTGTTTAAAGTAGATGCCGAAACTAATGAAACAATAGCTCTTGCTGACACCACATTTAAAATATTTAATTTAGATAACAATAGTTATGTAACTCAATATGTCGCTGGAAAAGTATATGATGAATTTAAAACTGATGAAGAAGGTAAAATTGTTACTTATTTAAGACTAAAAGAAGGCAATTATAAATTAGTTGAAGTTTCAAGTCCCAAAAATTATTTATTGAATACAGAAAGCTTACCATTTACAATTGGTAAGGATACTCATTTTACTAGTTCTACTTATGGAACGTTTGTAACTCTATATTTCAAAGATCAAGTTATAAAAGGACAATTAGAAATTCATAAAAAAGGTGAATCACTTGTTATAAAAGATAATGGCTTTACTTACGAAGAAATACCTTTAGATAATGTAATATATGAAATATATGCCAAAGAAGATATAAAATCAGCTGATAAAAGATTGTTATATTATAAGAAGAACCAATTAGTTGATACACTTACAACTGATAATGATGGTTATGCTATTAGTAAAAAATTATATTTAGGTTCTTATTATTTAAAAGAAGTGTCTACAAAAGATACTCATATTTTAAACGATAAAGTATATGAATTTACATTAACAGAAAAAGATAATATGACTGCTATTGTTTACGAAAGTTATGGTGATTTAAATCATTTAAAGAAAGGTACTTTAGAATTTACTAAAACAGATATAAGCACAGGAAAGCCAGTTCCAAATGCTAAATTTGAGATATATCATTTAAAGGATGACAATAATTCTGAATTAATATATACTGGCTCAAGTGATAAAGATGGTAAAATTATAATTAATAATTTATTCGTTGGAAAGTTTAAAATAGTTGAAACAAATCCTGCGACTGGATATAAATTAAACAATGAAAGTATAGTATTTGAAATTAAAGAAAATGGCGACATAGTAAAAGCAGAAATGACTAATGAAAAAATTAAATCTACATTAAAAATACATAAAGTAGATAATTTAAATAGACCTATATCAGGAGTAGAGTTTGGAATCTATAAAGAAGATGGGACATTAATAGGAACTTATGTAACTGATGAGAATGGTAATATAGAAATAGAAGTTGAATATGGTTCTTATTATTATCAAGAATTAAAAACTTTAGATAATTTAATATTAGATAATAGCAAAAATTATTTTGAAATTACAAAAGATGGAGAAATATTAGAAAAAGTAGTTGTTAATAATCCTATTGAAGTCGATGTTCCTAATACTGGTTTGAATGACTCAATAATTTTAAATGTTATTAGCGTACTACTTATTATAGGTGGAATAGGCTTCTTGATTTATGGCAAAAATAAAAAGAAATAAAAAATATATTATTAGTTTAATATTAATTATCTTAGGAATAATTTTAATTGTATATAAGTATTATCCCTATTATTATGAAAATAAACAGGAAATACAAGAGTCTAACAAATATATTGAGAATAATTCTTTAAATAAGGATATTAAATCCGATTTTAAGACTAAGGCAAGCTTAGAAGATAAAGATTATATTGGAGTACTAGAAATTCCTACTATTTCTTTTAAGAGAAGACTAGTAAATCCTGAAAGTAAAAGAAATAATGTTAATTATAATATTCAAATATTAGATAATAGTGATATGCCCAATGTCGAAAACGGCTTACTTATTGTAGCAGGGCATTCAGGAAATAGTAAAGTATCATATTTTAATAATTTATTTAAAGTTAATAACAATGATATTATAAACATTTATTTTAGTAACAAAAAATATGTTTATAAAATAACTAATATTTATACAGAAACTAAAAGAGGAACTATTAGTATTAAACGTAATAAAAATAAATCTACTCTTGTTTTAACTACTTGCAGTAAGGTTTCTAAAGATAAGCAATTAGTAGTAATTAGTGAATTAGTAAATTCAGAAAGTTTTTAATAGGAGGTGCTTATGAATTTTATTAGCAGTAACACAAGTAACACAACATTGGTACTGGGATATATATCGATCAGTAATGTGGTCGATAGGTAAAGGAATATTATGGATACTTGATGGTTTTTTTGGAGTTATTAATAAGATATGGAAATATGAATTTTTTAATAATGAATATGTGAATAAAATTTTTTCTGGAGCTTTAATAATAGCAGGAAGTTGGTTAATATTAAAAGTCCTTATTGAGCTTATAATGAATTTTATTGTTAAAAATGATGGGCGTAGTAATCCTGTTTCTGTTTATAAAGGAATAGTTTTAGCAATAGTAATGATGTATTTAATTAGCCCTTTATTTACTTTCGGACATCATTTTTCAACTTCTCTCACTAATGACATTATATCTGTATCAGGGTTAAGTGAAAGCCAAAATGCTGAAGCTAAGATTAGTAAAGCAATAATAAGATCTATGGTTTATACAAATGAAACTTCAGAAGAAAATATTGAGTATTTAGTCGAGAACTGGAAGGAAATTGATATAAATGATAC